>CAZAMQ010000069.1:0-10719 GCA_964486225.1 uncultured Thermoplasmata archaeon
TCCTCTCTCTTTTTGTATCGACGATGATTTCCGGCCTTGCCGTAGGCATGTATACACAAAACACATCCATATTGGAATATGAAAATACATCGGGATCAACGCACATTTCTTCAAACCGTCCGTTCGCTAGGGGCAGCGGTACACCGGCGTGGATATGTTCATCGGGTTACTGATTCTGGTATTGCTGATAGTACTCGCCTTGGTACTTGTGCAGTTCTTTATGAAGAACAGGAAGCCAAAGGCTATACCTTCAGAGGAGGATGAGATATCTATGGACGAAGTTGAGGTTGAAGATAGTATGGAATCCGAGGATCCGGACACCGACGGTATCCGGTGATCTACGGAATGATTATCTGGTTGTTACTCCTCGTGATGATCATCGTAGTAGCACTCGTGATCTTGTACATGATAAAACGTGGTGAAGGAGGGGCGTCTATAATTGAAGAGGATAACCTTGCACACAGTAAAAGACCCCGCCTCAGAAAATGATTTATAATACGTTCCATCTTACTCTTTATAACATACCAAATTGTGAGACCATGACTATTATAAAGAAGATGGCGTTGCTAGGCGACCCGGCAGTGGGAAAAACATCCCTGGTCCGACGGTTCGTTTTCGATATGTTCGATGACAACTACATCTGTACCGTTGGAGCAAAGGTAGTGAAGAAAGAATTGGTCATAGATGGAAATGAACTGAAATTGATGATATGGGACCTACTAGGCCAGGATACCTTCGACCATCTGGTCTCCAGTACTTTGAAGGGAGTGGAAGGGGTTTTTATAGTTTTCGATCTAACGAGAAAAAACACTTTGGAACGCATACCCAAGTTCATGAACATTATTGAAAATTTAAACCCGAATATTCCATTGATAGTGTTGGGCAATAAAAATGATCTTGTATCGGATATAGAGGTCCATGAAGATGATGTCCGGGAATATATTGGAGATATAAATCGTCCTTACTTTACTACGAGTGCAAAAACAGGTGAAAATGTGGAACGTGCATTTCACGAACTAGGAAAAATGATCTTATACCAGGATCAGGGGGAATAACCATCACGAAAAACTGTGAAGAACTCGAAGAACTGAAGAAAAGTTTAGAAGAAGAAAGAAAACAGATCGCTCTAGAGAAAGATGAGTTGGAAGCGGAGAAAGAAAGATACGTTAAGATGGCTCTGAAAAAAGAGGAACGTATAGCAGAGAAGATAGAAGAATTGAAAGAATTAAAGGAAGGGCTTGACAAATCAAAAAAAGAGGAAGAAACAATATCTCAGTTGAAAGATATATTGATATCCGCTCTGAAAAAGGATTCAAAGTTGATAATAAGTGTAATGAAGGACTCAGGCATGACCAAAGAAGATCTAAAAAGTATAGAATCTTACCTTTCGGGTTATATGGCGGAGAAAAAAAAGGGTGAGGAGGATCAGCGTTAATAGATCGATGATATAGTTCTACCTCTGAAACCGTTTTTCACCTTCTTATCATTTACTTTCAAACCGGTGACAATGGACATCAATTTTATCCTGTGTTTACATGACGGATCAACTCTGGCACCCAATATGACACCTGCATCGGAGTCGAAAATCGATGTCATCATGCCCACTACTTCATCCATTTTTCGGAGGGTTAAATCAGGGCCACCTGTTATATGTATCAGTGCGTTCTTTGCACCCCTGTAATCGACTGTAAGGAAAGGATTTTCACTGGCCTCTTTGACGGCCTTTTTGGGGTCATCGGAACTCGCTTCCCCCATCATAATTGTGGAGACTCCTCCAGACTCAAGAACGGTTCTCAGGTCATTGAAATCCAAATTGATGAGCGAGGGGCATGTCACCGTTTCAGTCACACTTTTTATCAAGCCGGATATGAGGGCGTCCATAATACCAAATGCTCTGTCCATAGGCTGGTTGGGCGCAACCTCAAGAAGTTTGTCGTTTTCAAGCATGATGGTGGAGTTTGCGAAGCGATGTATCTTGCTTACACCCATCAAAGCCCGCTTTCTTTTGGTCATTCCTTCCGACGAAAAGGGCATTGTCACTATTGCAACGACCATTGCACCCTGCCTTCTTGCAAGCTCTACGATAACCGGAGCGGCCCCAGTTCCCGTACCGCCGCCCAGTGCGGCAGTTACGAATACCAGGTCCGCTTCCTTGAACACCTTACTAAAACCACCTGATGCCCGCTCAGCACATTCCTCGCCTACCCTTGGATCTCCCCCTGCACCAAGTCCTCTATTATAACCTGCACCGATGAGTACCCGTGTATCGGCTTCTATGCTTTCCAGATGTGCCTTATCCGTATTGACAGCTATGGTTTCTGCACCATAGACCCCCATGCGTCCGAGTCTTTTTATACTGTTAGTACCACCACCGCCAATACCTATTATGAATACTGATAGTCTTCGGGGCATCCCGGGTTCCCAGGTATTTGAATCTGCTACCATCCTCATAGCCATCCTAATTATATCTATGGAAGAGAACCTTGCTGCAACTATATACAGCATGTTCTCAACATACTTTCGTTTATCCAAAGGGGAAAATCAATCTTCGATGATCTCCTTCTTGTACTCTTTGATCCGGTCCCTAACATACTCTCTAACCGCATTTCTGATAGCATCATCAACGGAGATAGAATCCCCTTCGGTGACCAGACTTTCAATCTCGTCAACTTTCTTTTTTGGAAGTTTTACAGTTATCTGAGATATGTATTCGGGGGCATTCATGGTATCTATGAAGCTATCGAGAGCCGCTCTGATAACCTCTGATATATTGGAATAATCGGACGTGTCAACGATACTTTCGAGTTCATTGACCATTTTTACGGGTATCCTAACGGTTATTCTTCTTGTGTCGGACGACATCGGCGTACCTTCAATGTTTTAGTCAGACATATATACCTATTATGTCAGACAAAAGTATAATTGATCTATTCGTTTATAAATTTTTCGGTGAGTGTCATATACTTTTTAAAAAAACATATTTTTGATATTTGTAAGCAATACTTAAATATTTGGTCGGCACATTTATAGACTGATGATATTGGAAGATGATGATGAAAAAGAGGTGGAATCATCGAATATATTAATCGGTAGAAGAGAAGAGATGAAAATCTTTAACGATTACATACCGCTTGTACTAAATAAAAAGGGAGCCGTCGTTCTTTTAAAGGGGGAAGGCGGCGTGGGTAAAAGCCACCTGGCGGAGGCTTTTGCAAACAAATGCTCGGATCAGGGATTCGAAGTATTGAAAGGAAGGTGCCTCTATTACGAAAGCACTGATCCTTATATTCCTTTCTTAGAGGCGATGGGGGATTATCTCAAAGAGGAAAAGGAAACCACTAGACAATCCACCGTGCCCGTTTCCAGTATCCCCATGAGTCTGGTAGGTATGGGAGCGGAGATAGAAGATGAATCAATCGAGGTGTCCCTTTCAGACAAAAGGGAATTGATGTTCGACAAGGTAACAAGTGCGATTATAGAACACTCTAAGGAAAAACCGATACTATTATTTTTGGATGATCTGCAATGGATAGACGAAGCCTCTGCTCTATTACTCCATCATCTCGCAAGACATACCTCTGATAACAGGGTATTGATCCTTGGGGCCTACAGGACGGAGGAACTTAGGCTCGAAGAAAAGGATGTTCCCCTGGCAAAGATATTGAAGAGGATGATAGACGAGAAATTGGTCAAAGAGATGGAGGTGAACAGATTATCTTTCCAAAACTCTTCTAAAATGATTAAAATAAGACTCGGTTTGGAAGACCTTCCCCCATCCTTCCTACAGATGATGTACCGAGAATGCGAAGGAAATCCCTATTATATCGTTGAAATGTTAAACTCGATGGTCGATGAAGGCGTCATCGATCCATACGCTTATAAATGGGACCCAGAAAGAGACCTGTCAGACATTATAGTACCGGCGTCCATTAAGGACATCACCCGCAGACGGATAGAAAACCTATCTACAGAGGAAAAAAAGGTGATGATGTATGCCTCGATAATAGGTGCGGAGTTCAACTTCGAGGTCCTTGAACACAGCATCGATATGGATGTCATCGAATTGTTGGATATAATTGATGATCTGAAGGCCAAGGGATTGATACAAGAAGAGGATAGGAGCGAAGAGGAGGTCTATAGATTCACCCATGTCCAGATGCGGGCAGTTATCTACGAAAACATGGGTAAAAGCAGAAGGCGAGTCCTTCATCAATTGGTGGGAAACGCTGTGGAGGAGGTATACCAAGATAAACCGGAAGAACATTATTACTCGTTGAGCAGACACTTCTTCAACGGTAAGAATTTCTCAAAAGCCTACGATTACTCAATCAAAGCAGGGAATAAAGCAACGCAGAGTTTTGCATTAGAATCCGCCCTGGAATATTACGAAAAGGCGTTATCTTCTCTTAGAAGTATTAAGGATATCAAAAATAAAGGAGAAAAGAAGGAAGACCTGCTGAAATTAATAGGGGAGCTTAGCCGTGACATAAGCGATTGGGACAGGGCTAGGAAATCTTACGAAAAGCTGTTAAAAAGGGCAGAAACCGAAGATGATAACCTCTTAAAGGCAGAGGCATTGAGAAAGTTAGGACATATATACCGGGAGTCACAAGATTTCCAAGGGGCAAAAGAATTTTTTGAGAAAGCTTTGGATATATCTAAGAACATAAAGGATCATAACGGTATAGCGGATGCAAACAGAGGGTTGGGGTATCTTCACTGGCGAGAAGGGAAGTTCGAAGATGCCTTGGAACATCACGAAGAGGTTATCGAGAAAGCTGAAAAGGTGGATGATAAGCTTATACTCGCTTTAACATACATAGATCTGGGAAATATATATGCCCATAGAGGAGACTACGACACTGCCATCCAGTATTACAAACAAAGTCTTCCCGTTCTTAACGAACAGAACGCTTTCAGAGAACTAGCCAAAGCACACAATAACCTCGGTGATCAGTACATGAAAAAAGAAGATTGGAACGCTGCCATCGAGCATTTGGAAAAATGCGAAGAAAAGGCAAGAAAGATAGGTAACAAAACCTTCATAGGTTGGAGCTACTTCAACAGGGCTGAGGCACTTTCGTACATAGGAGAGATCCGGGAGGCAAAGTTCTATGCGGGACGGGCAGAAAAGTTGATGAGAAACCTGAACGATGTGATAGGACTATCTAGTGTTTACAGAGTGAGGGGGATCATCAATAAAGAGGAAGGAAAGTTGGAGGAGGCATTATATAATTTTCAAAGAGCATTGGATACCATAAAGGGGCTTGAGATACCTTTCACCTATGCAGAGAGTAGATATGGGATGGGCGAAATTTACCAGATTATGGGGGATGTAGATAGGGCGAGAAAAACCTATCTCGAGATAATAGACATACTAGAAAGGATAGGTGCAGAACAATTTTTAGAATTGGTAGAAGATAGCCTTAGGTCATTACCATCAGATCAAGAGTAGAGCCATTCTTCGTCAGGTTTTGAATATTCCAAATACTCTGAATCATCAAAAAAAATTTTCAACTCTCTTTGTGCACTTTTAGGCGAATCGGACGCATGGACTATGTTCTTAGATATATCCATTCCGAAGTCTGCCCGGATGGTTCCCGGTGACGCTTCCTTAGGATCTGTTTTTCCAACTATATCTCTTACAACGGAAACAGAAGAAAGACCCGAAACCGCCATGACAACTACAGGGCCTGATGTGATGTAGTCGATCAATGATTCATAAAAATCCTTACCTTGGTGTTCGGTATAGTGAACGGAGGCAATTTCTTCCGTTACTTCGATCATCTTCAAAGCATCTATACGTAATCCGCGCTTTTCAAATCGTGAGATTATCTCTCCGATTAAGCATCTTTGCACACCATCGGGTTTGACCATCACGAACGTTCTTTCCAAAGAAAATCACTACTCCTTCGTCTTTTTTCTGCGCAACATCTTCTTTTTACCGGTGGCCTTTCTATGATGTGTGACGATCGCTTTTTCCTGTGCGTACTTCATGGTCCACCGTGTTTCACGATCCTTTCTCTTTAACTTGATCATATTCTTCTCACACTTGTTACTGCAAAAATGGAGGATCTTACCATCGGTTTTAACGAATATCTTACCCGTGCCGGGTTCGATAACGTGGCCGCAAAAAGAGCAGGGCCTGGTCTCAGGCATATCTATCTCACCCCTATACTCCTGGCTTCTCTAGCGGTCTCTCTAAGCATCAAAATATCGCCTTTTTGAACTGGGCCCATAACGTTACGAGTTATGATTCGACCCTCATCCCTACCCCCGAGTACCCGGACCTTGACCTGTGTTGCCTCACCGGTCATACCGGTCCTCCCGATTAACTCGACTACCTCTCCGGGCGTACCTTCATAATTTGCCATTTAAGACGCCTCTTTTATTACTTTAACTTCGATAGTGATTTCACAAGAGAATCCACCATCTCTCCGCCTTTACCTGGTTTGATTATTGCGATCGATGCGGCACTCGCATTCATCCCAACTGCACCGCCAAGTTCTTGCTTCGATGAGACATAAGCATAAGGTACATCCCTTTCTTCACAGAGTAGAGGGATGTGTGCCAGTATCTCGGGCGGATTTACATCTTCTGCCAATATAACGAGTTTTGCCTCGCCTCTTTCAACGACTTTGGTTACCTCGTTGGTGCCCTTTCTGACCTTTCCAGTGTCTCTTGCAAGTTCAACAACCTCATAGGTCTTGTCTACCAACTCGTCGGTCATTTCGAAGTTTACGTATATCTTGTTTGCCATGTTTTTACACCTCATTCAGATATGATATCTTCATCATTCATCGGTTTAGGATTACCCTTTACACAGGTGTAATATAAAAAGGTTTTGAGATGGTTTTTTCACTTTCCTCCCATGGACTTGAGACTATCATACGATTTTTTGATGAGTACGGGTATCAATATCCAAAGAGTTATGATGAGAAATGGATCTCCCACACCTAGAGATATAAGCGATATGGTAGATACGATACCAAATAACAATCCGATGATCGCTCCGACCTTATGTACAGGTTTCATCGTTATTACATCCGACGGGCCTATAATTAATTTCGTTTTTATGGCCTTCGATAATACCTAATCGTTCGACAATAATATATAGCCGAAGTGCATGACATTTCGATAACGATGAAAAAAGACGAAAGGATATCTTTGGAACACGGAGCAGGAGGTGCGACCATGGCTTCCTTTATCATGAAAGAGATATTACCACTCTTTATCAGAGATATGGGGGAGATCTCCCTTGAACATCTGGATGACTCCGCGGTGATTGATGACATCGTATTCACCATAGACAGTCACACTGTAAAACCTATCATTTTTCCCGGTGGAGACCTGGGCAGCCTCTCCATTTGCGGCACAATAAACGACCTTTTAGCCATAGGGGCGGTGCCTAGATCGTTAGGCCTTGCGATCGTGATGCCGGAAGGCTTCGAGTTATCTCGCTTAAAAAAGATCCTTGATAGTGCATCCAAGATATCAAAAGATTCTGACGTTGCGATCATCGCAGGAGACACAAAGGTAGTTGGGAGAGACGATATTGACGAGCCCATAATCACCACCGCCGGTATAGGCAGAAGACATTCTTCAATGGATGGCAATCTTGAACGGGCTGGCGGTCGAAAGACTAGATGGCTATCCGACAATAATCTTAATCCTGGAGATAAAATAATTTTAACGGGCTCCGTGGGAGATCATGGTATAACCATATTGTCTGAGAGAGAAGGATATGGCTTCGGTGGAGATATATCCAGTGATGTCTGTGCCCTGGTTGACGTTATGGACGCAGCACTTGCCCAGGGGGGCGTGGCATCTGCCAAGGACCCCACCAGGGGTGGTATCGCTAACGTGCTGAATGAATTTGCCTCCAAATCAGATGTGGGAATCAAGATATATGAGAGCAAGATCCCCATAAAAGATTGGGTGGCATCCGCAGGGGAGATGTTAGGTATCGACCCTCTCTCCGTAGGCAACGAAGGTAAAATGGTATTAGCAGTCCATCCATCTCGGGCCCAGAGTGTTTTGGAGGCGATCAAAGGTACGGAAGATGGGAAAGATGCTGTTATTATAGGGGAAGTAATCGGCGACATGAAAGGCGTAATTTTGAAGACCGTTGTAGGAGGAACACGTATCCTTGAGCTCCCTATAGGAGACCCTGTACCTAGGATATGTTAGTGCTTGTATCGTTTATAGGCGAACACAAGACACAAACAAATGGGAACGGTCACCAAAACTACGATGAACCAAGATATACCTCCCGTACTATCGTGAAGGCCGATTCCCGTCGAAGAGGGCTCTGTGACCGTGATAACCGCCGTGTCCGTGTCCACATTTCCAGCCTCATCTTCCACCCTAAGGCCTATGATATATACCCCTGGTTGTCTGAAAACCTTCGAGACTATCCCACCCTCCGTTTCGTAGATTCCGTCCCCTGTAAGATCCCATCGGAAGGACGCTATCCCTTTGTTATCCCAGCTGTAACTGCCGTCGAATCCGACTAGGGACCCCACACGGACTTCACGATCCCTTCCGGCATCGGCTATCGGCCTGACGGCATCACTCTGCCAATCGTGCATGAATATCTTTGCGAAATATTCACCGATGATATCACTTTCAACTATCAGTCCGACCTCTCTGTTCTGTAGAACAGAGTTTGAGTTCCAATTTATGCTGGATATAAGCACCTTTCTATTATCCACGATCATCCCTTTGTTATGTACCTTATCCAGACCTGTATAACTGTCAAGGAGAGCCGCCTTTAAGGGGATATCCCTCCGGGAAGATATATTATTCAATCTGTCCACGGTGTAGTCGTTATCTGTTTTGTCTCCACCTAGATTGTACCAAGTCGAATCTAGTTGTATCTTGACATCCACGCCTCTTTCGGCCGCCTGTACGAGCGATCCTAGATACGGATTCTCAAGGTCTCCCCATTCGTATGCGTAGAGCTGCTGCACCAATATATTTTCTTCCGCGTCGTTTATCATACCCAAGATGGTATCTTCAGACATGGAAGAGTCCGGGGAGAGAACCGGTATTACAGTGAAATTTCCTTTGATATCCAGCGAATCGTACAGCGGGCGATATGTGGGGTTAACATCGTATCCCCACGAGTAGGATGTATCACCACTGGGTATGTAATCGTTGGAATAATAACTATCCCACAGGTACATATCTGTAAAGAAACCTGCTAAAACATGGTTCTCGATCACTATACCCCAACCCCGGTTCCCATAGTTGCCCTCCCTGGGATAGCCCATGCTGCCGAAATTTTCCGAGGATACGAGTACCGATGAGTTATCGGCTATCATATATTTACAGTGAAAGTAACTGTAGGGTGAGAAGTGCCCGGCGTGGAGCATTTTTACTTCGACTCCGGCGTCATGGATGATGTCCAATATACTTCGCCCCTGAAGTGAGATGCCGCCTACGGGACTCCCTTCGACCAGCACCTTGATGTCGATACCTTGTGAAGACATGTTTGTTATTTTATTTGCCATGAAGGGGTCACTGAGGATATATACACCTACAACAAGATTATACTCTACACTGTCAAGAAAATCCATCATTGCGTTGAATGAGTTATCGGGGGAGACGAACATAGTGGCATTTCCCGTAACGTCGATCGGATCTATCGTGAAGTTGGATTGCCCCAAACGCCACCGTCTCAACCATGTCCAGTCTTCGACTGAATTCGTATCCTGTGACCTCCTTTTTGCATAGTAACTTCGACTCATCCCCTCAAAGCGTGGCCCATCCCATCCCTCCATACCCTCTTCTCCATCTCCGTAACAGAAGGTATCCATCACCATCTCTCCCTTCATGAGTATAACATCGTCACCCTTGTCTACCAGTCTGAAAAGACCAGTCCGGGGGAGGCCGTCCTCATCCCATGTATAATCCGGCTCTCTTTGCCATACGTCACGATATCCCTGTTTCTCCTCGGCCAGTACCAACCTCTCTCCTGCGGCTAGTACGATGTTCGGAAGATGCACGGTGCCTCTACCATTGGTCAATGTCCAACCGTGTAGTGAAGCATCGTTGCCCCAATTCTCCAATACGACATATTCACATCCTGGATCAGAATATATGTACACTTTCACTATCTTTATGTTTTCATCATTCTGTGCTGAAGTATAAGGAAGGGGGGTTATTAGAAGGAGAATGAGAAAAATGACTGCCCAGCTCATAGTTGCCGTTTTCTTTGATCTTGTATGACGGTTCACCGTCTTTTCTTTACGAAGTTTACATTTTGCTGGAATATTCACCTTTAAGATGAGTTTTTTTCTCTATAAAAATGTAACCATTAGTTCTTTCTTAACCCTTAAATACGTGTTCCTGTTTGTGATGACACACACTGCATATCAATGATTAAGCATCCTCTTACGTGCCGAGGTGGCCCAGCCCGGCTAAGGCGGTGGCCTCGAGAGCCACTGGTGCTTTGCACCACGGGAGTTCGAATCTCCCCCTCGGCGTTTTTTTATTTTGAGCGCAGCGAAAAATGAAAAAGTGAGGAAAATCTTTGATTTTGCGTGATCAAAATCGTTTTTGAGCGTAGCGAAAAAATGTTTTGACAAAAGGAGGCTCACGCTTTCAGGTGAGATTCGAAAACTGTTCGGAATGCTCACGCATTCCAAACGCTCATGAAGCATTAATGAATCGTAAAATTAATGTACTATAAGAACAATAGGTGAGTCGATGATA
>CAZAMQ010000070.1:0-9950 GCA_964486225.1 uncultured Thermoplasmata archaeon
CTCCGTGAGCTTCTCGATGTACTTTTGGGAATCGTCCAGCTTGGGACAGCCGATGATCAATCCTCTGCCTTTCAAAAGATCCGTATGGAAATTGGGGTATGCAAAGGGAACGCAATCGGCTGCTATCATCAAGTCCGTGTCTTTGAAGTAGGGCGCCTCTATGGGTACCAGATGAAGTTGCACCGGCCACTGTCTGAGCTGCGTGGGTATCCTTCCTATCTCGTCCTCTTGGTCCCTTATACCCCACTGGGATGGCTCCGAAGACGGGCAGCCGCATGCTGTGGTGGGTTCATCGGAGATAAGGGGAGATTCCACGCCTATGGTCTCGAGATGCTGCAGTGCTTCCTTGAGTAACTCGCTCTGACCGTGCTCCTTCAGATGCTCGAGGTGCGCCTTCAGCACGTTCTCGCCCTGCTCTACCATGCACTCAACAACTGCCTTTTCATCGTAGGGGGCCGCTTCGCGTTCTTCTATGGTGATCGCGTCCAAAGGACAATCTCCGATGCATGCACCAAGTCCATCACAGAAGGCCTCGTTCACCAGCCTTGCCTTGCCGTCTATCACCTGCAGAGCGCCCTCGGGACAGCCCTTTACGCACTCACCACAGCCGTTACACAATTCTTCATCTATCCTTATTATCTCTCTTTTCATCTTATCCACCTGGACATTTGGTTATGATCTGTTGACAATAAGGATCTCCAGCGAGTATGGAGTGCTCCTGTTTAACGACGATATCTCCGAGAACATTTTTCAGTACCTTACGATGAACACGGCACATCCACGCCGAGAATTCGGATGATACTTCACGGAAAACGCAGTTTCTGTATGTTATGATGTACTCATCGTCCATTGTTTCAAGCGTACAGTACAAACCCATCAGGTTGAAGCGTTTGACAACGTTATCGAGTGTTTTATCGATATCGTCGGCGATGCCGTCACCGGCAATCTCTTCAGTTATCTCTTGCGCCAGAAAATCCGAGAGTTCTTTCATCTCCTCGGTATCGAACTTTTTATGTATCTCTTCACTCAGTAGCCTTAACAACAGATCACTCATATGAGGAAAGCTTTCGCGGCCTTTGGTAGTCAAGCGGTAGAGTTTTTTTGGCCGTCCCACATCCGCTTTTTTAAACTCGAATTTTACCAGCCCGCGTTTTTCCAGTAAATCCAGATGTTTTCGTACGGCGCTTTCGTTTATGTTCAATTCGCCTGCCATATCTATGGCACTATGTTCGCATGATAATAGTAAACTAAGTATTTTTGTTCTGGTATTCTTCGTTGGCAGTCGAAGTCCCGTTCTCTCATTCATCGATATGCATATACAACACAAGGTTTATATACTTTACGCACCTGTTGGTGATTAAAGTGGTATGATGAACGGAAAAAATCATGTATTGATACAGGAGGTGCATTAACATGCCCAAACCGCAGATAAGGGGAAAAACCAGCTTGAAGCACGTTTTCGAAACTCTAAAATCCTACCATTCGGGAGACCTTACGAAAAATGAGACGGTGAATGTACTCAAAGATGTTGACCCACTTTCACTGCTGAAAGCCGAAGATAAAATGCTAAAAAGAGGTATGAGCAAAGCTGAATTGAAAGATATAAGCGATGTATACTACAAGACATTCGTTGGTAGATCAAGGGACATTATGCAGCAGTTGGATAAGGACCATCCGATCCGGCTGTTGATGCTGGAGCACATCGTGGTAAATAATTTGCTGAACGAAATGGAAAAGATAAGTGATATCATTTCGGAAGGGAAAGGACAAGTGAACAGGTCGACTTTTAGATCGGTGTTGGAAAACCTCGAAGAGGTGGGGAAACATCATTTGCGAGAAGAGAACTCGATTTTCACGAGATTAGAAACGGCGGGATTTTCAAACAGAGTTGAGGTGATGTCAAAAGAACACGATGAATTCATCGCTCACGAGATACGATTAGCAGATCTGGCGGATAATTTTTCAAGAGATCGATATAAGATCAAAGGCGAAATAGACAATCTGGTTCCCCTTCTCCGTTTCCACGCATTCACCGAGGATGTGTTGTTGTACCCTGTTGCCCTGAAAACCGTCGATGACTGGGAGGCTGTGAAGGAAGAGATGGAGATAATCGGTTTCAGCAGTTTCACACGTATAGGTGATTTTAAACCGGTAGTAAAAAAGAAAAAGGATAAACTCGCCGCCGCCCTTGAGGAATTATCCGAAAAGGATCCGATTTATTCGGGATATTTGCTCGACCGGGGAGAGGATGAAGAAGATGAAAACTAAATGTATAATGTACATACTGAAAGAATTCTGTGCTGGGAAAATGGATAAAAGGGAAGCCGTTAAATCCCTCGAAGAGGTAGAACCGATCGATCTGTATCTTGCAGAGGTGGAATTGGTGAGCGATGGCTTTGGTAGTAAGGATCTTAAGAATATAGCTGATATCTACGAGACACTGCTATCAGGAAAGTCGAATGAATTTTACGAAACGCTTATCGATGAACATCCCTTAAAGATATTGATGACGGAGCATAAAAAACTACGAAGATCTGTTTACGTATGCGATAATATTAGTAAAAACATCTCGAACTCACTGACTGTAGAACAGGAGACAATTCTTAAATTATTAGTAGATAATCTTTACGAACTGGACAAGCATATCAGACGTGAGGAAGAGGTAATATTTCCACGACTGAAGGAAAGGGATATGAGTGGAAGGACAATACTGTTATCCGATGAACATGAGGACCTGAAAGAACTACGCACCCGTTTGAGAGCCTTACTGACGGAAGGTCGTGATACCGACGATATCATCCAGGTATTGGACGATATGATATACACTCTGAGGGAACATTCATTTATAGAGAATGATCTGCTCTATCCGACGGCCTTTGATGTACTGGATGATTGGGATGAGATAGCTGCGGAGTGCGATAAGATCGGTGGATGTGAATTCGTTCCTATCTCATGATCTAGATGCCCAATTTCTTCCTCTTTTCGTCCATGTGAGCGGCTATCCCTTCCGCTATCTCCACGGGATCGTCGCCTACGGCCAATTTACCACCGGTGAATTGTTCAACTTCCTCAGTCAGTAACTTGACCACATTCTCACTACCTGATACAGGCGGTGTCGGTGATACGTGAGTGTACAGTCCATATGCGATGGCACCGATAGCAGCTATGGTGGCCTTCTGCTCCATGTACTCCGGTGCGGTAACCGCTACGGGTAGTTCTGTCGGGTCCGCATCCAGTGCATCGGCAACAGCACTGACCAGATTGAGAAGACGACCGGTGTCCGTACAGGTGCCGAAACTCAGCACGGGTGGTATCTGCAATGCCTCGCATACGGCTTTCAGCCCGTCGCCGGCCTCTTGGACGGCTTCACGTGTGGTCAGACCGCCCACCTGAAGCCCAGCATTACCGCAGCCGGCACTCAACACCAGTATATTGCGTTTGATCAACTCCCTGGCAACCTCTATGGTCACTGCATCGTGAGGTCCGTTTCGATATGTTGTGCAGCTTACCAGGGCCGCAATACCCCTGATATTTCCATTCTTTATGTTGTCAAGTAGCGGATCCAATGAACCGCCGAGTGCCCCCAAAACCGCTTCCGTGGAAAAACCGGTGACTATCGTTTTTTTATTTTCAGGCACATCGGTTTCCTTGCCCTTTCTACCCTTGAAATTTTCGATAGCCATATCTATTATCTCCAGTGCCTGTTCTTCCACTTTTTCCGGTTCGTAGTTTATGGTGTGTTCAACGCCGGGGATGTTGACCAGTTTAGTCACCGGTATGATCTTCGAGCGGTATTTATCCGCATAGAATTTAGCCGTGGGAACAGTACAATTCATGTCGGCAACGAAGGCATCCACCGCCCCGGTGGCGAGCACGTACTCTTCAGTGAACCAGTTGCCCGTAAGACCCACGAAAACATCGTCGGGTATGAACCGCTGTATGAGTTCCTGACCTGTCTCTATGGAACCGATTACATGTATACCTTCGGCACCTGCTTCTTTCGCCTTCTGCTGTATCTCTTCCCTCCTAGCGACCATTATCAATGCTGCACCCATGAAGGGTTCGTGGCCGTTGGGCAGTATGTTAACATATTTTGGATCGATGATCCCCATATCCACCTGGGCCTCGTGGGGTTTCGCGGTACCAAACAAAATATCCTGCACCTCTTCGAGTAAGGTTAGCGACCCGTACACCGTGGCGAGTCCCATGCGCAGGGTCTTCAGAGCCAGGCTCTTGTAGTCGCTGTCCACGTTGGTCATGACACTGGTATTAACGTTCATCAATTCGTGAAGTGGTCCTCCGGGCAGGATGTTGATATCTGCCCAGACCTTTTTGCGGGATTCCGGAGCTAGCTTCATCAATACATTGCAGGGTTCTTCGCCGTCCCTGTTGATCTCTTCGATCATGAAGTCCGCCAGCTCTACGGCTAGTTTATTTGTTGATATACCCGTATCAAATCCGAGTTTATCGGCTAGAGCACGCAGCTTAACTTCATCGGTTATCTTGAAGATAGTTTTATTTAGGGCGGCGGCTTTCAGCGTCTTCGCCGCGGTATTTGCATGATAAGTATAAGCAGAAGTACCCATAGTGTTCATCATGAGAAGATTTCTCATTACCATACCGTCCTTGTCGATACCGCAAACACCACGATCGACCTTTCCGGGAATTATCCTGCATGGACCCTGACTGCATATGTAACACCTCACGCCCTGACTACAGAACTGGCAGCGTACCTTCTCCATTGCCTGGAAACGGTCATAAACAGTTGTCATTCCTTCCTTTTCGACCTTTTTGTGCATCTTTTCCACGGATTCGTGTGCGCTAATTTTTCCCATTTCATCACTGAACAATAGAACACGCTTATAGTATAAACATGTTTCATATCGATACGAAAGTATTTACGTCGAAATAATTTTATATCCACCTACGTCTACACTTGGTATCATGACTGGAGACGGTGCCCCCTACGGAATATTGCGAAACGACAAGTTCCAATTTGTACTGGGCTTATCAATATTCTCGGCGATGGCTCTCCTCACCCATATGTATGCACCGGAACCGAATATGTACTACGGCGCTGCCATACTGTTCCTTGCCATCTATATGTGGCTACTCACACCGATATCATTCATCTTCTCTACATTTCTCATAATCGTCGCCGCCGTTATTCTGGGATTACTCCCCCAAGAAGAGGCATTCAGGGGATTTTCATCGGGCACAGTCTTCTTTCTTATGGGCGCATTTATACTGGCGATGACAGTGGAAAAACACGGTCTCCACAAACGGATTGCTCTTTCGTTCCTGAACTTTTTCGGGAGAAGTCCGAAACGGTTTCTTCTCGGTATCACTCTAGTGGGCGCCTTTCTTTCCATGCTCATGCCTTTACACGGCGTAACCGCGCTGTTCATCCCGATACTACTGAGCATATTCGCCTTCTCTAAGATAGACATACTAAAATCTGATTTCGGAAAAGCTAATCTCCTTGCACTTTCATACGGTACATCGGTGGGCAGCATCGCAACCTTTCTGGGTGGTGCACGTAACATACTAGCAGTTGAGATATATAGTCAACCCGAATACGCAGGTGAAACGGTATCTTTCGTTGGATGGTTCGTGGCCGCAATACCTATCTCTCTGGTCATGATGGTTGCCGTATATTATGTATTGGTAACTTTATTCGACGTTGAAAGTGTGGATATGGGCGAAATACTTGCCAAGATCGAAGGAGAGGTAAAAGGATTGGGCACACTTAAGATGGGCGAAGCAAAGGCTCTGGGTTTCTTGTTATGCGGCTTCATCGCCTGGGCTACTATAGGTCAGATATTCGGCATGGGTGTGATCGCCATAGGTCTCGCACTGGCGATCGGGGCGAGTAAAACAATTACATGGGAGGATGTAGAATCAAAGATGCCTTGGGGTACCATATTTTTATATGTCGGAGCCGTAACATTATCCTTAGTGCTGCCCAAGGCGGGAACTTTAGAACATATCACATCGTTTTTGCTCTCCATTGTCGGAGAGAACCCTTACTTGATACTCGCTATTTTTGCGGCGATCACGGTTTTCGCTTCCGGCGTGATGAGTAACGCCGCAGTTACGGCTATCATATTACCGGTTGCGCTGACGACCATGGGACCTGCGGGTTTGGGTTTTTCTTATACCATTCCCATGTATACCATTGCTATGGCATCCGGTTTTGCATTCTTGCTCCCGGTGGGTACACCCAGCGCGATGCTAGTTTACGCAACAGGACACCTTGAGGCGAAGGATTTTCTCAAAGCCGGCTTTATTCTGAGTATTATAGGTGTGATAACATTCCTTACCGTAGGGCTCCTCTGGTGGAGGTTACTTGGGTATTGGTAAAGAGGTGAAAGACATGAAAAAAACGGAGAAAAAAATCAAGAAGGAACCAAAAGTGCTTCTGATAGCGTGTTACAGACGTAGATACACCGACGAATCGGTACAAAAAATCAAAAAGATTGTCGAGAAAACAGAGCCCGACAGGATAATCATCCTTAAAATTATACAGAAAAAGCACAAGATGGAGATGGTAGATGCTAATGTAGGTTACGGTGCACGTGAGAAAGTCAAGCAATCTATCGAGCGACTGAAAAAAAACGATATTGACGAACTCGGTGACCAAATCATCGAGATGATAGATAAGATGAACATCCCCTACGAAGTTCATCTACGTGCAGGAGATTTGATTTCAAAGGAGATAGTCGATATGTACGAGAACGTCAATACCGTCCAACTGATAATACACTCCTCCCCTAGAGACACCATTGATAAGATCATTGATCCTGGTACCGAGGATAATGTGATCAAAAGACTCGGTGAGGAAAAAATAATATTTCTTGAGTAAAACGTATGCTCGGTTAACACTAACCGGAGGACATATCAGATGAATATACTTGTCTTAGGTGGAGGAGATGTAGGCAAATCTGTTGTAACTGACCTTTCCTGCGAACACGAGATATGGGTCGGTGATAAACACCCTATGGATATCCCAGGTGCAGTGGGAACGCTCGCAATCGATGCATCCCGTCCAGAGTTACTTAAAGATCATTTTGACGATATGGACATGATAGTGTGTGCCTTGCCTAGTTTTCTAGGCCACCGGATTCTCAAAACGGCCATCCGTTCCGGGGTTGATATAGTGGATGTGTCTTTCTCACCTTAAGATCCACTGGCTCTTGATAACGCTGCAAAGGAAGCCGGTGTGACCGTTGCGGTGGATGCCGGATTCGGCCCGGGTCTAAGCAATCTCTTCGTGGGCAATATTTCAAGCGAGTTGGACAGCATCAGCGAATGTTTCATCAAGATAGGCGGCTTACCCAAATATCCTAAACCACCTCTTTACTACGAATCCACTTGATGCACCAGGGATCTGATAGAGGAATATACCAGGGATGCAAGGGTGAAATCAGATGGAAATATAGTTAATAGAAAACCCCTAGATTCCATAGTATCTGCCGAGGTGATGGGGCATCGGCTAGAAGAATTCTTCAGCGACGGTTTACGGACTTTGCTCTACACCGTGGAGGCAAAAACCATGGAGGTACTTGCACCCCTGAATTTCACTCATGACCGTTCTAGCTCGCGGCCATGTAGATGGTGTCGATTACGCGATACATTACGAACTTTACGATGAGGCCGGAAACGGACTCTCGTCCATGTCTAGAACCACGGGGTTTACCTGCTCAGCCGTTGCTCGCTTGGTATCCCAAGGAGATTTGGATACAGGGGTAATACCGTTGGAGTATATGGGTAGGGACAGGGATATACATGACAGGATAATTGGAGATCTTATAGAGTGGGGGGGTGACCATAGAAAGAAGGATATCACGGACGGATAACCGATGCTAAAGATCACGCCTATAACGATGATAACGATGTCAAAATAAAAGAGAGGAAAACGATTTGATGCTCAGTAGTCCGCCACCCACGACATCATGATTATCAATAATGGCGAAGAAGCCAGGGTTAGGGAATATGTCGAAAAAGCACTACGTTGTTATTTAATTCTTGCCAGCGTCCAGATGTTTTTTTCCCGCGTACGAAAACGCCCAAATTATTAACAATATTATACCGATAACGTGACCGGTATACCGAAATCCGCCTTCATCCTGGTCCTTTTCCAACTCCGCTCCTTCGGTCCTTTCAAGGGTAAGTGTGTAATACCCATAATTACCCTCAACCCGTTGATCACCGTTCTGAGGAGCATATATACCTATATAATGAGTGCCTGGCATAAGTATAATCTCTTCCCCTTTATACGTCTCCGGGACAGAACTGAAGGGATATCCCTCGAGTGAGGTTGGGACAGTCGGATACGCCTCGCTACTTGCATAGATACATGCCTTTGCGTGATTATCTGATAGGATGGTAAGTTCTGCAGGCTCGTCCAGTATAACCTTATAGAGATCTCCGCCGCCCCTGCCTATAATCTTTGTTAAATTACCATATTCCAACATAAAATCTTCTTCGGTGTAATATTCTGTAACATCAATGATCCCAGGGTCTTCGCTCTCATCCGGCCTGAAAACGAAGGCGTATTGGCTTTTGACTCTACCGAAATAAAGAGCTTCGCCGACTAGCTTAAAATTCGATCTCGAGGAGAATGTCTCCCCGACTGGCATCCAGAACTCGGGTTGACTGACCCACCAGTGAGCATTCCATTCATCTGCATCAAGTACATACCATCCGCCTTCATTTTCACCCCACGATGTGCGGTAGAGGGAGGTTTCGAACCACGCTTCGACCATAAAATGACCCATGAGATCTGTATCCTCCGAAGGGTGAATAGATACCACTCTCGCCGGTATTCCCAGTGACCGAAGCAAGGCGGTGGTTGCCCATGACACTTCGTCACACCACCCGTTGATGATTTTGGATCTGTCCGCACTATGATAATTCATGATCTCGGGTATGCTCCTTCCATTCTGAGATAATATCTCCGCATCTTCCAATGTTAGTCCCGTATAGTCGTATTCATCGTATTCATAAATACCGGTATGGATAACCGTTGTGCCGTTACCGAACAATATCTGAGAGGCGTCTCTTATAATCGGTTGTTGTGGGAATCCGCTTGGAACAGCAATGTTTCTCTGAGCCACGACACGTACTATTCTAGCCGCCGCCTCCTGTGTATCTGTAGCGTTTCCTGCGGCAGCAAGGGCGAATTCGTACATGTCTATGTGTCCCGTTCCGTCATCTCCGAAAGGATCTAATATTCCCTTGTGAATGGTGTTACCTGTTGTTATGATGTAGTCATACTCATCCCTTGTTCCGCCTTCATTGTACGCATATCCATTCAATTTATCCTGGGAGATGCCTGTTTCCCAGGGATCGAAGACCACGAATATATCTATACTTTCAGACCACTCATCCTCTCGGATGATGAATTCGTATTTGCCCACGGAATTATCTTCTGGAAAATCTAACCTCCAGCCTTCTTCTATTTCTGTGACGTCGGGTATAGTCAGATCATGTTTCGAAGACCGCAGATAATAGGATTCGGCAGGGGTGTAGCCTCCGATATAAAGGGACGTACCTCTTCTGACCACTACCCTCTCCAGGGCTATTGTGATCTCACCGTCATCGTCAGAATAGGTCTCCCACACATTGTACTTCAAGGTCAGGTATTCCTCTCTATAGATCACATAAAGGCCCGGGTCTCGGGGGTCTTCAGGATTCGAGTTTATTAAATTTTCAATCCGGTCATGTAAACTGTTATCATCGATCCTCGAAAACATCGTGGGGGATGTCAATGATATTATGAACATCAGTAGTAAAGATATTGTACAAACACGTGCCTTTTTTCCTCTTGAACAAAACGCCATATGAAAATAAAAGTAAAATGGTTGATATTAACCTTTTTGGAAAATATCGGGATTGTGTAGTCCCGAAAGTATTTCCCACCTTAGGAAATATTGAGAAATCACGGT
>CAZAMQ010000071.1:0-9716 GCA_964486225.1 uncultured Thermoplasmata archaeon
TGAGACCTTGACCAGGATATACTTTCATCTTTTTTAGGACCTTTTCAGCATCCAATGCCCAAGGTTTTTGGTGTAAAAGAAAGCGAGCCGAAGTTTTATTGTCTTTGGAATCAACGCTCATCTAGTATCTCATCGATGAATGTACTTATGGTTTTAAATGTTTTCTTCTGGATTTCAAATCTGTGTTGTCTGCAAAAAATTTCGTCAAGTAAACTGGAACTCTAATTCCATCGAGTATCTGAATTTTTATGGAAAGAAGATCGGAAGCTATTCTGTAGTGTAAGTAGTGATTTCTACTGGAATTTCCGAGGGAAATTCATTCGAATTCCTCAGTGGATCGAAAAACGGTTCCATGCCTATGAACAACACAGGTACAGGTATGAAACTTTAGATGAATTCATAGATTGGTACAATACAATCAAACCTCATATGAGTTTAGATTGGGATAATCTAGAAACGCAGGAATCAAAGATTCCTTCTCTCACACAGGCGTAACTTTTCACTAAAGAGATCGGCGTTCAGGACCAACTCGAAGCTCTTGAGGGACTCGTCGAATGATACTCTTTCAAAGCGTCTTCCGGATATACGTTTTTCGGCGTTGGAAACACCGCATCACAAAACATGTAGAAAGAGGGGCATCGTACCCGTGATGATTCATATTTATATACCACTGCTGTCATACCCCCACGATGCCTTTATTATCATCCTTCCAAGCGGCCGTAGGCGGTGTCTGCGTGATACTGATATACGGCATAGTGGTGGAGAAACACTACGTTAGCAAGAGCACCATATTTTACAATATATTATCGCTCCTTCTGCTATTAGCTTCGATCACGCTGCCCAATGCGGTGTTGGGGGGTATGATAGTTTACCTGATCATGGGTTTTATCGTCATGAAGTTACACGTAAAGAGCCTATTCCCGGCGTTCGGAGCGAAAACTTACGGCTCCCTGGCACTTGTCCTTATCCTCCAGGGTGAAGGTTATATCCCATACTTGGGCGGAAGAGAACTGCAGGAAACGTTCCTTATATTGTTGATATTTTGGATCGCTACAGCGCTGTTCGTCAACCTGCTGGGTTATGCATATAAAAAATATTTTTGAGCCCGGCATCTCCGGATGGTCGAATATAGAGATCTATCAACGTCCCTGCTTTGATTTCAGCGAACTTGCCAATCGCTCATTCTCTTCGTCATTCCCGATGACCACGATTATATCTTTCTCTTTTATCTTGATATCCGGCGAAGGATTTGTAATCAGCTTCCAATTTTTAGGATCTCCTTTGCTTTTCCTCATCGGCCTGTATTTACCGACGGCGACCATCAAAGGACCGTTTATGGACCGCATCTTTTTTTGAAATGTACCTATGTTCATACCGTTAGCATAGGATCCGGATGAAATGATGTACTGTTGAACATCGTAACCGGAAGTCGCGGTGGTGATATCTTCGATAAAACGTGCCACCTCGGGTTCAAAGGCGGCGCTGGCCACCATACGGCCGGCCATCTCGGATGGTGAGGACACATAGGTCACACCGGCGGAGTAAAGTGTTTTTTTCAACTCGTCGTTGTTTATGGATACTATCATCCGGGCTTCCGGGTTCATCTTTTTAACGGTGAGGGATATGATGAGAGATTCCGTATCATCTTCGGTAGCTATGACTATGGTCTTGGCGTTTTTTATGTTCGCTCTCTTCAGTACCTTTTCATTTTTATAATCTCCAAAAACAGTGTACAGATGTTTTTTATCGCCCACATCACGTATCTTGGTGATTTCTTCCTGATCATCGGTTATAACAACGGTCTTCTGCTCGTTAGTCATCAGCTCATCCAGTGTCACTTTACCAATATTCGTCCAGCCGCATATAACCACATGATCTTTGAAATCTGTTCCTTCCATACCTAACACCTCTCTTTCTCTTGCTTCATTGAACGCATCGGTCACGCTTCCGATCATGGCACCTAAGAACGTAAAAGTGAAAACGATCAAAAAGAACGAAGCTATCTTGCCTTCTGTAGTGACCGGATACCTATCCCCGTACCCAACAGTGGACAAGGTAACGATAGAGTACCAAAACGAGTCGGCAAGGTCTTCAGGACCGGTGTACCCGTTATCTCTATCTGCCGGTTCCTCGTATTCGAATACAAAGAAAAAACCGGAGCTGAGGATGAACACCACCATGAACAAGACGATCAGTTTCCAGATCCTTTGTATAAAGAACTTGAGAACCATGTTAACAGATGATAGAAAAAGTCTGCAGATATAAAAATTTTCACGTTCATGATATCTACCAAAAGCCGTATTGACCGACCCTGTTCATCATTCGAACCAGTTTGCTTCTTCCATAGCCTTTTTAGCTATTCTACCGCTGGGGCCGTCTCCTCTTGCCACTGTGACGCCTACACCCTTAACGGCTGCAGAAATCTCAGCCACATCCAAATGGGTGAATCCCGGGCACAAAATTATCGAATGGATACCTTTGTCCTTCGCATGAAGTTCAGCGCATTTGAGCGCCTCTTTCTGATCCGTTACAAAATTCACGTATAAGATATACTTATCTGTTCCGAGTTTTGTATGGTGCACGCCGGGGTCGGCATCCGGAACATGTGCGATGAATAGAGATCTAAATTTCATGTATAAAAGACAATCTAGAGAGTACAAAAATCTTTCCCCGGTTCTAACCCAAGTTTGACACTTAGCTCCGCTAATTTGTTAAGAAAATTGATTTGACAGGAGTCTTTCCACCAGGAAATATTTCCTAGAGTCAACAGAAACTATCGTTTAGCTGTTGATTTGGGGTAAATATCAGATGCTTCTGCACGGCTACGATCGTTCCAATAGGAAAAGATATATTGTTGTTCGGTATTATCCTTCTTGCTCTTAGGGACGTGATTTTTGTTTGCATAAAAAGAACCGAACTAAGAGCACCTTTTATCTCTTACTGTCAAACTTGGGTTCTAAACTTCGGAAGTTTTGCCGTAAAACACTTTCATCAAAGTATATATACGGTTAATATTCATGATGACTACCATGAAGGCATTTCATACGGCTTCGGACGGAGACATACGTAAGGGTAAGACGACTGATGTCTATTTCGAGAACACCATGAAGATTTTTGATGCCAAGGGAAGGGGAAACGAGGAGGTGGTTGCCGAATTCACAACCACGTCACTCCCTGAAAAAGGAACCTGGGGTGTGTTTATCGGGCTGGACGACGTGCTGTCACTCTTGGAAGGAAGACCCGTCGATCTCTATTCCTTACCGGAAGGTACCATCTTCAGGCCCAGGGATGAAAAAGGGGTGCTCACACCCGTTATGTTCATAGAAGGACCTTACAGGGAGTTTTGTGTCTATGAAACGCCCCTTCTGGGGTTCATATGCCATCCATCAGGTATCGCCACCAAAGCCGCCCGTGTTAAAAAAGCCGCAGGAGATGCCAGTGTGATGTCATTCGGTATAAGGAGGATGCACCCGTCCATCGCACCGTCCATAGACCGTTCGGCCTACATAGGCGGATGCGATGCCATCTCGTGTATCGCCGGAGCAGAGGAGGTGGGTGTGGAGCCTACGGGAACCATGCCGCATTCACTCACCATCATATTCGGGTCACCGGAAGAAGCATTTAGAGCCTATGACGAGGTGCTGCCCGAAGATGTCAAACGTATAGCACTGGTTGATACTTACCATGACGAGACACTAGAGACCTTCATGGCGTCGGAAGCTATGGGTAAGAGGCTCTATGGTGTAAGATTGGACACACCTTCGTCACGAAGGGGAGACCTGATAAAGATAGCTCAAGAGGTGATGTGGGAGATGGAGGTGAGAGGTATCGACGCAGAGATAATCACCTCCGGCGGTATGAACGAATACAATATCCCACCGTTAAAAAAAGCCGGAGTCACCGCTTTCGGTGTGGGCACCAGCGTTTCCAATGCACGCACCATCAACTTTGCCATGGACATCACCGAGATGGAAGGTAAGCCCGTTGCCAAAAGGGGGAAGTTCGGTGGAAAGAAGAAGGTATTCAGGTGTCCAGAGTGCCTGACATATGAAAACCTTCCGTGGGATACCATGATCGTCCCCGTCTGTGGTTGCGGTACGGAGATGAAACCTATACTGAAAAGGTATATGAAAAAAGGGGTCCTCACGGATGAAAGACCGACGGCATCGGAATTGAGGAAGGAAGTGCTCAGCCAGCTGGAAAAGGTGGAGGGCTGGGAAAAACAGAAAGAATAAAGTAACATCCCTTATATCATACAGTTAGAGTTGATCAAGATGGTTGCGGGAATACTCGTCTTGGATATGATAAACGATTTCGTCTACGGAAAATTGGGCAGCCAGGGGGCTAAAGATATAATACCCGAGTTAAAGGAATTTCTCTGTGCCGCCGAAGAAAGGGGACTGCCCATTATATTCTGCAGGGACAGTCATCTCGATACCGACCCGGAGATGGACCTGTGGGATGAACACGCCATGGCAGGTGACCGAGGATCACAAGTGATACCAGAATTGTCCCGGTACGGCGAACTCGACATAACTAAAAGATTCTACGATGCATTTTTCAAATCAAGCCTGGATAAGGTACTTCAAGAACGATCCATAGACACGGTGATACTAACCGGCGTGGCAACGGATATCTGTGTGCAGCACACCGCAGCCGGAGCCTTCTTTCGAGGCTATGATGTGACGGTAGTCGGTGATTGTACCGCATCGTTGGATGCGGATAAGCATGAGGCCGCACTGGAATACATGAAGAAGATATACGGGGCCGAGATAGTCGGATCGAAAGAGCTGCAAAAGAGACGGATATCACCTACAGGATGACAGAGGATACGTTGTGGAATTCCATCCCTTTATCCCGCCTAGGATAACGTTCAGGTCCTCCCATCCATCTCGTTTCAACAGGCTGGCGGCTGTCATGGACCTCAGGCCGCTTCCGCAGAATATGTAGATCTCTTGATCCTTCGGTATCTTATGCAAGTTGTCCGGTATACGGGTTAAGTGTATGTGGTGAGCACCTTCTATTTCGCCTTCTTTCTCCAGCTCTCCAGCACTCCTTACATCAAGTATCCAGGGCTTTTTTCCAAGATCCAGCATACCGCACAGTTTTTGTACAGTCATCGTATTCACTGAAACACTTTTTCTTCCGGACATGTGCCATGCGAGCATACCTCCGGAAAGCGCCCCGGCAACGTTGTCGTAGCCCATACGTTTGAGGTATGTAACGGCCGTGAGTATCTCGTCGCCTACGAGAAGTACGGGTTCATCGTAGGGTAAAAACCAGCCTGCATAGCTGGGTACACCATTCAACCATATAGATATGGCCCCCGGTATATGTGCGGCCCCGAAACATAGTTCATGCCTTGTATCCAGTATAACTCCCTCTTCGGCATCGAATTCCTCAGGATCCATGTATTTGAACCTGCTCTGCATCGATGCGGGACCTTCCTGATTCATCTTTTCCATCTTTGCAAAATACGGTGGATATTCCCTCATCTCCGCTGTCTTCTCCACAAAATCCACGGCATCGGAAACTTGTAATTTGGGATTCCTTTCCCTCTCTATCCCAACGGTGGTCCATTCCCTTTCGGCTATACTCTCTCCGCAGACGGAACCTGGGCCGTGGGCAGGGCAGATGATAACATCGTCACCGAGAGGCAGTATCTTATTGAATATGGAATCGTACAATTTTACGGCCATATCTTTCAATCTGTCCTCTCCGTAGAAGTCTACTCTACCGACGTCGCCTGCGAAGAGTACGTCGCCTGTAAAGATGATCCACGGCTCACCGTCAGGGTCGTACAGCAGGTAACTCATGCTGCCCAGGGTGTGTCCCGGCGTGTGTATTGCCTCCAGTTTCAATCTGCCGATACTCCACGTTCGACCCTCCTCTGCGAGCGAACCGTAGCCGTATTCCAATTCCTTCTCAGCGTGCCATATATCAGCACCTGTCCTGGACCGAAGTTCGCAGGAGCCTATCACGTAATCTTCGTTCCTATGGGTTTCGAATATATCCGTTACAGTCATGCCTTCTCTCTCGGCTATCTCTATGTACCGTTCTATATCCCTCCTGGGGTCTATGACTACAGCTTGATTCTCATCGCCGATGATATAGGAATAGTGCGCCAAACCTTCAGATTTTATCCTTTGTAACATGGTGCTTCCACCGATCTATGCAGTATGGATAAACAATAAAAACTTTCACATCGGAGAAACGGCTAAAGGTATAAATACGATAAAAACCAAGTGTGAAACCCAACGCTGGTCACCGGAGAGATCCCGCCCATAGACAGAAAAACTCCGAAAGGTACAAGGACAGCAACCTTCGCCATGGGCTGTTTCTGGAGTCCCGATGCCCTTCTCGGTGCACAGCAGGGGGTGGTGAGAACAAGGGTAGGCTATGCAGGTGGAAGAAAGTCCTCTCCGACTTACAGGGATATGGGCGACCATACGGAGACGATACAGATAGAATACGATCCGGAGCGTATCGATTACAGCGAACTGCTGTATCTCTTCCGGGACAATCACGACCCGAGTGCTCCGAGTTCCACACAGTACCGGTCCATGATATTCTACCATGACGACGAGCAGAAAAAACTGGCAGAAGAAGCAAAAATAAAGTACACCATCATCGTACAATATTCTCGATTCTATTTTGCCGAGGACTATCATCAAAAGTATCGTTTATCGACAAATAGATCACTCTATAAAGCATTCAGAAGTATCTACACTGAGACCAAGGATTTCGTGGACTCTACAGTGGTGGCCAGGGTAAACGGGTACGTATCCGGATACGGCGAGATCGCCACCGGAGACGACCTTAAGGTTCTGGGGCTGAACAGTATAGGACGGGAGAAGGTATATGGGATATGGACTAGAGCATCGTCAACATCTTTCAGATGATCTAGTATTTTGCAGAGTGCGAACATAATGTTTAAAAGCAACCAGTCACATCCTTATCCATGGAAGAGCTGTGTGATATCGACGTGATCTTTTTTGATGTGGACGGTACCCTCTTCGACCAAAGGTTAGCCCACATATTGGCCATCAAAGAGCTATCCCGGGTATACGAACCTTTTCACGATTTTGACGTACAGGAGCTAGTATCTGCCTTCAACGAGGCCGATGTAGAGGCCTTTCGGGCCTTCAAAGACGGGGTTTCACTGGATAAGCTCCGGTTGGAAAGGAGCGAGAACATATTGAGAAGATTGAAGATGGACACCGGTCATACAAGGGAATTGACTACCGTTTTCTATGAGACATATCCACGCATGGACGCGGGATTCAGGAGTGCGGACCGTGTTATCAAAGAAGCGCGGGAGAACCACAAAATCGGTATAATCTCCAACGGAAGCGGAGACGTACAGTTGATGAAATTGAAAACCTTGAAATTAGAAGATCAATTCGAGGTGATGGTTTTTTCAGAAGATATCGGCTACCGCAAGCCCGATGAGAGGATATTCCTTCATGCGGCGGATATGATTCAAACCGATCCGAAAAGATGTTTGTACGTGGGCGATTCCTACAGGGCCGATATATTGGGTGCGAGCAACGTGGGGATGGCCACACGCTGGATAAACCACAATGATGATGTACCGGAGGGACCGGGTCCGGATATAGAGATAAGGGAGATATCGCAACTCTTGAACTTTATGGATTGAAGAAGGGATCAAAAATGTACGAAAAACCATCTGATGAAGAGCTGAAAAAGACACTCACACCCGAACAGTACAAAATAACTCAAAACAAAGGTACGGAACCCGCCTTCAGGAACGAGTACTGGGATAACAAACGAGAAGGTATCTACGTCGATGTGGTTTCCGGCGAACCCCTCTTCAGTTCGAAGGACAAGTACGACTCGGGGTCGGGGTGGCCGAGTTTCACCAAACCCCTGGTACCGGACAATATAGTTACACAAAAGGAAAAGGGGTTATTCGACAACAGAACCGAAGTGAAGAGCAAACACGGTGGGTCTCATCTCGGGCACCTCTTCGACGACGGACCGCCGCCGGGCAAACGCTACTGCATGAACTCGGGAGCACTACGATTCATCCCCAAGGAAGATATGGAAAAAGAGGGCTACGGTGAGTATATATCAGAATAGGATATTCTCCAAGGTGGTTAGAACTTTGTTAACTGCACCGGATTTGATCCTATCAAACGTCCCACAAAGAAGGCGAGTGCCAAGGCTATAAAAAAAGCACTAGTCCATCCAACCATCGTCAACAGCACCTTTTTACGGGCAATATTACCCGTCCCTGCCGCCATACCACTACCGATTATAGTGGTGATGATCACCTGTACAAAGGCGATGGGTACCCCTGCCATGTTTCCCACCTGTGCCAGGATGATAACTGTGCTCAAGGTGACTATTGACCTCCTTGGGCCTATATTTGAGTAATCAAAGGATATGGCGTTTATCACCCTCGGCGAAAGGATCCAGCAGCCGAGCATCATGGTGATCCCACCCAGTATCAAAAGGTAGATCATATCTATATCTAGTACCATCAATGGCCCGATGGATTTTGCGACAGTATTCGCTCCGGCGTTGAAGGCCAGTAATAGTCCTAGAATAAGGATCATGTATCTAAACCGTCCTTCATCGCCTTCTTCCGGAATAAAACGTTTAACCAATAAGTACAGTATGTAACCCATTATGAAGCCTATGATCGGCATAAGCAGCCAATAAATGAGGATCGTATTTACTGCATCCCACTGCACGTCCATACTGAATCCCAAACCCACTCCGACGATGGCTCCCACCACTGTAAAGGCGGTGGGCATAGGGTAATCCGTTAGAGCACTCGTGATTATCAGGGAACTGGCGATGAGGAGGATTATCAGTGCTTGCAAGATACCCAAACTTTCTCCTAATAGACCGGTTCCTATGGTTTCGGTCACTCTTTTACCTTGGAATACTGCACCAAGGAGTGCCGCTAAGCCCGCCAGTAGAGCCGAACGCATTATACCTGTGGAACCACCGGAAGCAACCGGTCCGAAGACGGATGCGATAGATGAAGCTCCGATAGCTATGCTCATAAATATAGACGCAGATAGAACCACTAAAACAAAGATCAATTCCATTTTTATCCTTTGATCAAAGTCTTTACTTTATCCCGAATTAAAGTGTCTGTAAAATTGAATTTAAGCTGGCAATCCGCCTTGTTTTTTACATAGAGGTTTGCAGAAAACCCTGCGTCGTCGAAGAAATACGGATTCAATTTTAGCATCATATTCCCGTAAATTATCTTTTCCATCTTGCTGAAGTATTTAGCCGACCCGAGGTATAGGTCTTTGACCGCCTTCGATGTAGCGGTTTTTATCTTACCCGTATCATCACGATCGGCGAACTCATAGGCTTTTTTAGCTAGGCCATTCTTTTCTAATTCGGACACATCCAATCTTGCAACTTCAACGGTCTTATTTTTGATGTCCTCTTTGGAATCATCCCTGCGCGGTCTCCAGCTGTTATATCTATTTATGGTTTTATCACTAACCTCGGCCTTCTCGATAACCTTTTCGAAGCCTTTGGCAAAGCTGCAGATCTCTTCCCAATCTCCTTTCAAACTTACGCCGGAGTGAGTGAATTCGATGCCGGTCGTCGTCATATTACGCCATGTTGAACCATCTCATATAAATACTTTCCGCCGAGCTTCTTTATGTGTAGTATCCCACCTCATATTCGACAAAGGTAGTCTAGAGACTATCTTGAGAATT
>CAZAMQ010000072.1:0-9678 GCA_964486225.1 uncultured Thermoplasmata archaeon
GGATACAAAAGAAAAAAAGACATCGGGCTCATGGGAGGTTCCTTGATATCGTCGACAGATGCACTGCCGAATTTTTCCCGTGTAAGCATGGTAAATTACAATAAGGAAACCCATAGTTTGAAGAAGCTTACCGATCCACAGGTTTTGAAAAAATTGAAGGGCAACGAAGGGGTCACGTGGATGGCTTTTACCGGTCAACTGCAGCAGCCCTGGATAGATTCTCTGGAGGAAGATCTTTAGATCCATCCTCTTGTAATCGAAGATATCTTGAATGCGGCCCAACGTCCTAAAGTAGAGGAATTCGACGATTACCTTTTCTTGACACTAAAAACATTCTTCAGTACTGCGAGATCAAACACTATCAAAACTCAACAGCTGAGTATCGTACTAGGTGAGAACTTTGTGCTTACATTCCAAAATCATCCAAATGATCTATTCGACGATGTAGTCCAACGTATAAAGAGCGGTAAAGGTAGGATCCGCAGCATGGGGGCGGATTATCTAACCTATCGTCTTGTGGATTCCGTAGTTGACAGTTATTTCAATATTATAGACAAAGTAGGAGACGCCATCGAAACGATAGAAGATCGGTTGATGGCAGAACCTGAAGAGCAGGTCCTCTATGATATACACTCTTTAAAACGAGATATGATATTTCTACGTCGTTCTATTTGGCCCATGAGGGAAGTCGTCGGCACATTGAGCAGAGATAGAACATCGATGATCAACCCGGAAACCGAGGTATTTTATCGAGATATATATGACCATACCATACAGGTCATAGACACTATCGAGACTTTCAGAGATATGCTGTCCGGGATGCTGGACCTCTATCTGTCCAGTCTCAGCAATAAGATGAACGAAGTTATGAAGGTTCTAACCATCATAGCCACTATCTTCATACCGCTGACATTCATAGCAGGGATCTATGGCATGAACTTTGATCCCGAAGCCTCCCCGTTGAATATGCCTGAACTCGGCTGGTACTTTGGGTATCCCTTTGCCATGGGATTGATGCTTATCATCGCATTTATGATGCTCATATTTTTCAGAAGGAAAAAATGGATCTAGAGTTTTCATTCACTGAGTAAACTCGCTACATCTCGGATCTCCATCATGTTGGTAATACCGATCACCGGCTGTGGTACGCCAGCGGTCAATATCAAAGTATCATCTTCAGAGACCATATTATTTCTATAGAGAAAGTTGGTTGTATTCCTCAACATCTCGTCAACGTGTTCAGGGAATCGCATGTAATATGCCCTTACTCCCCACACCAGGTTGAGCTGTCGGCGTACTTTTTCAGAGTCGGTAAAAGCAATAATTACAGCGTCGGGGCGAAGCTTGGCTATCTTATGTGCGGTATATCCCGAAGAAGTATGCGCTACGATGTACTTCGCATCCGTATCGCGAGTTGCCTGCCATACGCTTTTTGCTATGATATCCGCCGTGTCCTTGCTCCTGGCATCTTGAGTATGATGTATCTTGCCTTTGAGGTAATCCTCGATCTTTACGGCAACTTCCGCCATGAACTCCACCGACTTCACTGGGAATGAACCTATGGCCGTCTCCTCGGACAGCATGATCGCATCGGCGCCGTCCATGACTGCATTTGCCACATCGGACACCTCAGCGCGAGTTGCCCGTGGACTATCGGTCATAGACTTCAACATCTGTGTGGCAACTATCACCGGTCTCTCGGCAAGATTGCACTTTTGTATAATTTTCTTTTGCAGCAAAGGAACATCAGATGCAGGCACCTCGACGCCCAAATCTCCCCTAGCTATCATCACTGCATCAGCTTCAAGGATTATCTCGTCTATGTTTTCCACCGCCGACATGTGCTCGATCTTTGCAACAATGTGTGTTCCGGAATTACCTAGAATAGTCTTTACCCTTTTGATATCTTCTGCGGACTTCACGAATGAAAGTGAGACTAGATCGAAACCCTGTTCGACTCCGAATTCGATATCACATAAGTCCTTTTCCGTAGGTGTGCTCAAACCGACATCCTTTCCGGGCACGTTAACCGATTTTCTCGAAGTTATGCTTCCGCCGTAGATCACCTTGCAAGTGATGGTATCGTTCACATCCTGCACACGCAACTCTATAAGACCGTCGGCTAACAGGACGGTGTCGTCTTCATCTAGGTATCCTTTCAACCCTTTATGATCAACTGGCAACCTGTTTTCGTCGCCCGTAAAGTCACCTTGGACCAATTCAACTACTCCGCCCGTTTTCAGCACAGTTCCGTCTGCAACATCACCCAATCGCATCTCAGGTCCCCCTGTATCCATCATCACGCATATATGCGGATGGTTTTCTCGTATTTGAGAAAGAACCTTAGAGTGTTCTTGATGATCTCCATGTGAAAAGTTTAGCCTGACCACATCCATACCTGCATCGACAAGCTCACCAAGTACGTCGGCGGAGGCCGGCCCGATTGTAGCTACTATCTTGGTCTTTCTCATGATACGGAATAGAATATTCAATGATATAAAATTAACCTTAATCGGTATGGCAAAGGAACTCAAATGTTTTAGACTGTATATCAACATGAGGAAAGTAAAAGCATAAATACACCTCTATTTGATTAAGGTGCATGCGCATAAGTATAATAGGTACGGGTTATGTGGGTCTCGTTAGCGGTGTCGGCTTCGCATCCAAAGGTCATGATCTGGTTTGCGTCGATATAGATAAGGAAAAGGTAGACATGATCAATAGGGGTGAAGCACCCATCTATGAGGAAGGTTTGGACGAACTACTCGCTGGGCTGGTAACCTCCGGCAAACTGAAAGCAACTACGGATACTGTCGATGCAATAATTGATACGGAGATAACATTTATCTGTGTAGGCACCCCCTCCGGAGGCGACGGAGGATTGGACCTTAACTATGTGACTAAGGCGTCTCAACAAGTGGGTGAAGCACTTGCAAAGAAGGACCAGTACCATGTAGTATGCGTAAAGAGCACCGTGATACCCGGGACAACAGACGGTGCGTTGCTCAAGGCACTCGAGGGTAGCAGTAAAAACGTCGGCGATGATTTTGGATTGGCCATGAACCCCGAATTTCTCAGGGAAGGTATAGCCTTGAAAGACTTCTTAGAGCCTGATCGAATTGTTATAGGGGGTTGGGACAAGAAGAGCATGGACATTTTATCTGAAGTGTATAAAGACTTCAATTCCACTAAAATGTTCACCGATTTGAGGACGGCAGAGATGATCAAGTACGTCTCCAACGCACTCCTGGCTACTAAGATATCTTTTGCTAATGAGATATCCCGTCTATGCGAAAAAGCTGGAACAGATGTTTATGATGTGATGGAGGGTGTAGGGTTGGATCACCGGATTAACCAGCAGTTCTTGAACGCGGGATGTGGTTTCGGCGGCAGCTGTTTTCCAAAGGATGTCAGAGCACTTCTTAAATATGCAGAGCATAGCGGAATCGATATGGAGATCTTAAGTGCGGTTCTTGAAGTGAACGAAGAACAGCCTCTCCATGTGGTAAATTTACTCGAAAAAACCCTTGGTACCGTGGAGGGTAAGAGGGTGGTGATCCTGGGCCTTGCCTTCAAAGGAGGTACAGATGATGTCCGGGAGAGCCGTGCCCTGCCCATGGTCAAGGAGTTGGTAAAGAAGGGTGCCAGCGTGATCGGGTATGATCCGGAGGCCATGAAAAATTTTTCATTTATGGTGGATTACATAGATTACGCCGATACTCTGGAAGAAGCTTTACAGGATGCTGATGCATGCATAATTCAAAACGATTGGCCGGAATTCAAGGAGTTGAGTGGAAGCGATTTTAAAGTAATGAAAAACAAGGTTGTTGTGGACGGAAGACGTCTGCTGGATCCAAAATCACTCGATGATGATGTAGTTTATGTAGGCGTCGGAGTCTGAAAATTTATCCTCTATCGTGATACTCTCTGTACCAATCCACGAATAGTTTCATGCCCTCTTCGATAGAGGTTCTGGGCTCGAACCCGAGTATCTTATTGGCTTTGTCTATGTCCGCATAGGTTCTTTTCACATCTCCAGGCTGCATTGGCAGCATGTTCATCTCCGCCTTTACGCCAAGTATCTCCTCTAATGTGTGTATAACGTACATCAGGTTGACGGGTGTGTGATTTCCAAGGTTGAACACCTCATTATCCAGAGGGATCTCGAGGGCACTGAGGACACCATCAACTATATCGTCTATGTAGGTAAAGTCACGTTCCATATCTCCGTGGTTGAATACGTCGATGGGCTTGCCCTTGATCATGTTCTCGGTGAAAATGTACATGGCCATATCCGGCCGCCCCCAGGGACCGTAAACGGTAAAAAATCTAAGGCCTGAACACTTTAAACCGTAAAGGTGATTGTATGAATTTGCCATGGCCTCGTTGGCGACCTTTGTAGCTGCGTAGAATGAGATAGGTCTTGTGATGTCGTAACTCTCGGTAAAGGGTATCTCGGTACATCCGCCGTAAACGGAGGACGAGGATGCGTACACAAGGTTATCCACATCGTTGTGTCGGCAGACCTCAAGTACGTTGGTGAAGCCTTCAAGGTTCGAACGTTGATATGCGTGGGGGTCCTCTATGGAGTATCTGACACCCGCCTGTGCCGCCAGGTGGCACATCCTTTGTATCTCATTTTCTTGGAATATTTTATCGAGTGCGCCGTGATCGCAAAGATCTTTGTGGTAGAAGGTATAACCGTCGTATTCTTTGAGTATCGTGTTCCTTACGCGTTTGAGTTCTTGCGAATAATAATCGTTTATATTGTCTAGGCCTATCACGTCCTGGCCTTTATCCAGCAATGCCTTGGCAACGTGAAATCCGATGAAACCGGCTGAACCGGTGACCATGGTCGTCATAGTTCACCCTCTTCTTCGGCCAATCTTTCCATCTCAAGTCTATCGGCCTCTCTCAAGGACTCGAAGGTTCCTATATCGAATCGTTTACCCGTGAATATGTAACCGTAGAATTCGTGGCCGTCTTGTCTCATCAGCTCGATGGAATCCGTGAGCCACAGTTCGCCTTTTTTACCCGGTGTTGTTTGGTTTATGTACGAAAATATCTTGCCGTTGAGTATCATCAACCCCGCGATGTTCAGCCAGTGGTCGTTCAGCTTGTATGGTTCGGCCTCTTCCCAGGTCGGTTTCTCGATCATCCCGTGTATACGGCTGTTATCGTCCATTTTCACCACGCCGAACCTCCGGGGGTCGTCCACCGGATTGAGTACCAGGGTTCCCTTGCTCTTTTTTTCGTTATGTAGTTTGACTATGCTGTCCATGGTATCGTAGGGTGTGATGTAGTTGTCGCCGTACATCACCACAAAGTCATCTTTTCCGATAAAATCGTCGCCCAGGGATACGGCATGAGCAGTTCCCAGGGGCTCTTCCTGCATCCGGAAATATATCTTAAGGCCGAGTCGTTTACCCGAACCGAGATAATCCAGCAGTGCGTGTTTCTTCCAGCCGACTATTACCAGTACGTCTTTTATGCCGCCGGCCTTCAATACCTCGAGAACGTGTTCTATTGCGGGTTTCCTGCCTACCCGTATCATCTCCTTGGGTATTGCATCGGTTATGGGTTTTAACCTTGTTCCTACGCCTGCAGCCAGTACGATCGCTTTTTTTACCATGATCTCACCTTACAGTATGGGATGACAATATGGGCATCGTTATTTATCTTTTCCCAAGGGAAGAGAAGTTGTTGAACATTCATTTAAATCGAGGGTTAACATATTATGATGCGGGGAAGGCAGAGTGATGAAGTGATCGACGGTGATCTTTTGTTCTATGATACTATATAGATGCTCAATAACTATATACTCCTATATACATACATACATACATACATACATACATATATAAAATATATAGGTAAATATTATATAGCTCTACGTTGTTACCCTACGATACGACTGTGAGAAAATGAAAAGAACATACTTTAAGATGACCGGCTTTTTAGCAGTATTTATGGCAGCGCTGATATTCATCAGCATATTCGTACCGGCATTGGGTGCCGCAGCCAGCCGTGGAAGGCAGAGTGACGAAGTGGTGGATGAGAACGGTAACAGACACATGATCTACTCTCAAGGTGGCGATGTGTACTACAAGAACAACATAGGTTGTCCGAGCTGGCCACCTTGGGCCCGATGGAATGAGCCTGTACGTCTAACAGACACACAGATGCCGGCCTTCCATCCGCGGATAGTCATCTCGGACGGTTTCATCTACGGCGTATGGGTACAGAAATATCCCGGTATGGACAGGTTCGAGTACGCCGGTAGTTTACTGGACGACCCGGAGGTATGGGGCAAACCGATAGATGTGTCGTCCGTACCGGACGATCTCACCGGTTACAAGTACGAACTCGTTGTTGAGGAAGGGATGTTGGAACTTTGGTGGGATAACGAGCTGAAGCTGTCGTGGATCGCAGACATAGACGGCGACGGGATACCCGATCTGGAAGATGAGAATCCGCTGGATTACGATATGGCCAACGACTTCATCGACTTTGAGCCCGATGTTATCTCGGTAGTCCCCGAACTCGATGTGACCGTGGCTGTCGCCTTCGAAGGCGACGACCATATATTACCGTCGATAACGGAAGTGGAAGGTGATTTCCAGCACTCGCTCGGCCGGTACATCGAGATAGAGTTGGATACCGAAGATAGTTATCGTGCCGTGGTCAAGTTCGGCGGAAGCTGGACGGACGAGTTCAACCGGTATGTGCGGGTGTACCGCGAGGCGGATGACGGCTGGTTCGTGATAACCGATTGGGAGGATCACGAGTACACTGGTGTAAATATCGAACACGGATTTTACTGGGCGGTGGTGAACGGTTTCAGTACGTTTACTCTGGCACCTGCCAACGAGATAGACGGTGACGGAGACGGCCTTTCCGATCTGACCGAGGGTACGGAACCTGTGGAGCTTAGCACGATGATCTACACCGCCGATGCCTTCGATAGGGTGGAACTCGAAGGTACGGAAGATACCGTTCATCTCTTACTTTCACTGGAGGAATACGATATATTCACCATGACGGGCGGGTACGTCGAGCTTATGCCCGTGGACAATCCTGTAGAAGGGCTTGAACTGGATCTCGGAGGTAACGGTGTGGTCAATTGGCGCGCTCCGATGCCTTTAGATAGACGTATCAGAGTGAGTCAGCTGCGGCATCCCGTGAACGAATATCTTTTCCAGCATCATATCAATACCGCCAACGACGATATCGAGGTGCCCTTTGTGTTCAGAACGGTCAACGGTGCACCTTTTGAGATATCATCCGCCAATATCGCGGTTGAACGTGTGGTCACCTCGAACTATGAGGTCGATACCAGCGGAGACGGCCTCGCGGACGGCTGGCAGGATCGTACGGGAGACATGGTTTACGACCGGTCGGGCGAAGATGGCGTACTCGGTACGGAGGACGATAATGTACCGGGCGCCCTAGCCTACGGGATGGACCCTGTAGTGGAAAATGTAGTAGGAGGTACCGGCCGTATAATGCACAACACGTATCACGAAGGCATGAGTGCGGTGAACGCTGTATGCGGTAATCTGCTCATCGAGGAAAGCGACCTCGGATTCAATTCGCTAGCTTTCGGCATATACGCAAGCCGTACGTACAACAGCCAGAGCGAGTACGCGGGTGTTCTCGGTCCGGGGTGGCAGCTAAACTGGGAGCAGCGGCTGGAGTTCGACGGTACGGAGGCCGTTTACATCGACGTATCCGGTGCCGAGCACAGGTTCGAGCACAACCAGGACGGTACCTTCAGCCCTGCAGGTGGAAACCCGTACTCGCTGACCGCCGTTTTACCGGACCCACCGGCGGCACCGGGGCTGGGCGTTTCATCGGTAACCAGCGATAAGATATGCCTGGACCTGACCCAGGCGGATAACGCAGAATATTACGAAGTTTCGATAACAAAAAACGGATTTATAGCACCCGTAATCCTGGAGCACGACCCTGATGTTGACATACAGACGGTGTGCTGGGATGAATTAACGCCCAATACAGAGTACAAATTCACCGCCAAGTCAGTTGATAGGTACGGCCAGGCAAGCGAGTGGATATATATTTGGGTACAGACAGATCCGGGATCACCAACTGGAAGTATGGAAGAAGTTAGCGATTATACCCGTACACCGACCTCCGATTCCACGGAGATCGAATACGTGATCCGCAGCACCGACGGTATGAAGAGATATTTCAATGAGGATGGGATGCTGCAGCGTATGGAAGACAAGAACAGTAACGAGCTACTGTTCGAGTACGACGACTTCCTGGTGAGCGTGTACGACGAGACAGGCAGAGGGTTGAACTTTTCGTACGATAACGGCCGGTTATCTACAGTAGAAGACCCCTTGGATAGAACGGTGAGTTACTTCTACGATGAAGACGGTCGTTTGAGCGTTTACCATGATGCGCTCGGTAATTCCTACAATTATTCCTACGACGAATACGGTTTGCTCCGTGCGGCATACCAACCCAGCGAGTATAAATTGTTGAACGGTGAGATGGTCGAGATACGCAGGTTTAAGGTATACGAATACTTCAATGAGCCCCTTACGGGTATGCTGAAATCTGTTAACGAAGGCTACTATTTCTTTGATCTCGAAGGAAACGGGATAGGTATAGGCGATACACGTCTGATCTATTCCCTATTTTACGATTATCCTAGTCACACATCGTGGTTCGACGCGCTTTTTTCCGAAATACTTGATATATTCAACGGGACCGGTGCAGCCATAGAGCATCACAATCCCGACGGTTCAAACGCTACCTTCGGTTACGATGATGATTTCCATAACCTGGTCAACTTCACGGACAAGAAGGGGAACGAATGGGAGGCGGAGTACGGTCCTCTCGGTACGCCCGTCGTACAGAAAAACGCATTGGGCGATACGGTGTCCATGGAATGGGAGATAGTTGATACCACCGAGGAGTACATCACCGTCCAGAAAGAGCGCAGGGATGAACTGGGATACGTAACGGCCTTCGAGTACGACGATAACTTCAACCGTGTGAAGACCATAGACCGCACGGGTGCGGAGACGGTGAACGAGTACGATCCGAGAGGAAAATTGGTACGTTCGGTCGACGCCAACGGAGGAGAGAGTATCTACGAGTACGACGATCACGGTAATTTAGTGAAGGAGACTGACCCGGAAGGCTCTGTGACGGAGCACGAGTACGATGTTGTCAACCGCCGTGTAAGAACCACCGGACCGAACGGAGGTACGACGGAGTACGTTTACGACGCGCTCAACAGGCAGACGGAAGTTATCGACGCTTACGGTAATACCGAAGAGTACGTTTACGATACCTTCGGCAATATTTTGCAGTATACGAACAAGCTGGGCGCAACGACGGTATATGAGTACGATCACTTCCACAGGTTGGTTGCGGAGACCGACGCCCTGGGCGGTACGGTAACCTACGAATATGACGAGCGTGACAATATAATAGAGGAGACCAACCGGCGTGGATTCCCGACGTTCCGTGAGTACGATGTGATGAACAGGCTGGTGCGTGAGGCCGACCGATGGGGTAACAACGAGACCTACGAGTATGATGTGTTCGGCAACATGGTAAGACGCACGGACAAGCTAGGTAACGATTGGACTTACGAGTACGACGAGCTCGGCAGGCAGATAGGCGTGTACGACCCATTGG
>CAZAMQ010000073.1:0-9355 GCA_964486225.1 uncultured Thermoplasmata archaeon
AGCTATTGCTTTTTATCATAATCGAAGCCTATCACTAAAAACTTGACAGGCTCTACCGATAGTAATTCTTTTATTGGATGATATGTTCCATTGGCACGATATACATGTACGCCATATTCGAAGTCGAAAAGGATAAAGCGGCGAAGATCGCAGATGTGCTGTCGGATGACTTTATCAGCCGACAGACCACCGTTGTTAGAGACGGTGAGAGCCTGGGGTTGAAAGAAAGTATCACATACGTCATGATAGAGGGCAGCGAAGATGCCGTGAAGAGGGGCAGGGAACTTTTCTCCGAATTTGAGATAGGAGAATCCGAGGAACCGGAAGAAGCATACGTCTCTATAAAAGAGGGAGAAGAGGACGCCGCATCGGGTATTGGCACTATCTTCAGTTGATCTGTTTCACGTTCGTACCAAAATCGATTTATATATCGAACTCGTGTTTTTAGGTAGTGATGTATATGAATGGAAAAATCGGTGCAATAATTTGTCTGTTGATACTATCTATGGGGATGATAGCAAGCTCTGCTGTTTCCTACGAGTTGCCGGAAAATGATTTCGAGCCACCGTTAGATGGTGCCCAGGCATATATGGACCAAGCAGAGAATGCAGCAGCTCATGGTGCGGCGACATTCATCAAGGTTGACGGCTACGAACCGTGGGCAGTACTGGTGATAAACGCTGGTAATCCCATGGGTGTAGATCTGGTCACGGTTACCTTTGATAACGGGGTTCTGAGGATTGAAGCTACAGACAGTGACTCAACCAACCACGCGACTATACTGATGAACAAGGAATTTGCCAACCAACATCTTGCCGACGCCGAAGGAAATCTTGAGATCGAGACCAGTGACGCAGTTAATTACAGAGGGCTGAATCAATCTCATCCCGGCGCAGGTAACAATGCGATGTACGTGTTCCAGATAGAACATTTCAGCACCCAATGGATAGAGATATCTACCAAAGAGGCCCCCTTCCCGGGATTTGCCTGGGTATTACTAGCAGCTGTTGTACCAGTGGTCTTCTTCGCCGTACGCAAGAAAGAACGTTGATACACCAAAACCCATTCCCTTTTCTATATATTATATCCCTGCTAACAGGGTTACACGAGTCTTCTCGCCGATGTTAGGATCCTTTCTAAGCCCCCACATTATGTTTGCTTTGGGTGCCCATTCATGTATGGCATCTAATGCGTCCTGTGCCTCTATCTCCCCACTTCCCGTGCCGCTCGTGACGACTGTGAGTACCGTTTCGTATTCACCGGCATCGTCCAACCATGGTGAACGGAACGCTTCCTGAGAGGCTTTCTTTCCTCTCATCCTTCCCTTGCCGTAGCCTGCCCCTATTCTGAACTCTTCGACACCGCTGCAAAATCTTTTCAGATGAACGATATCATTTTCGGTGATCACTGTGTTAAAATCCTTCATAGGTAACCGGATGATGGAATTCATCACTTCGAAGGCTCTGGTCATCGGGATATGGGGATTCATTCTCAGTAAACGACTGTTATGGAAAACGCCGGTGACGTCGGCGTATTCTGATATCTTGGTCTTTGCTTTTTCCGCCATTCTCTTACGTTCCGTACTTTCCGTTTTGAAAGGTAGTGCTACCAATGCGATAGTGAACGCGCCCAATAGGTGGCCTACCTGGGCGCAGGTGTAGGCTGTCCAGCTGCCGGTTTCACCACCTAACCCGGCAACGATGTAAACAATATCCGTTCCAGTCACCCTTCGTATTATCTTGTCTTCAGTTTGGTTCATGGGTCTGCGGCCTACGGGTATCTTCGATTTGAATGTTTGATCCATGTCCAACTTGTCGATATGCATAAAGGGTAATTGTGGAAGTCTTTCACTCACACCGACTTCGAAGAACTTCATGTTGGCAAAGTCGGGTTCTTCGGTCATTGAAGTGAGAATATTTCGTCCAGCACCACCTATACCTAGAGCAGCGGTGAACGGCCTATCTATTCCTTCGGAAATATCCGAACCAAATCTTCGGGTCTCCACCATGGAAACACAATTACCGATAACAATTGATTAGATAAAAAAGTATCTGTTTTTTACTCACTGTAAAGATTCCCTTTGGATGATCTCGAATAGCTCTACAGCATCATTCGCGTTCATGACGGAGTTCTCAAGAACGGTATCGAAGATGAAGAACATCCTCAGGTATTCCGCCGGATCCATAGAATATACGGTATCAAATTCCCAGTTGAGTTCTTTCAACTTTAACCACCACCGATTATCATTCGGCAACCCATACTTTGTACTTTATATCGGGGCTCTGAAGTTCCTTAACTATACGTTCTTTAACCAGTTTTCTCGGTTTATGTAACAGTGGTACCCTTTTTACAAGATCATCAAAATCAGCGAACGGACCGTTCATACGCCTTTCATCAAGGAGAGATTCCATCTTTTTTCTACCCAATCCCGGAAGGAGTTCCAACATATGATATCTTTTGGTTATAGGTCTAGCTTCGTTGAAGAATTGTATGTATCTGTCTTCCTTGATCTTTATGACCTCCTCGATAACGAATGGAACTTCACCCTGTGCCGTATGTGTCAGCTCATCCCATCGGATACGACGTTTGACGTGTTTGATCTTCTTTCTTCTTTCAAGATCTTTGCCTATGTACACTTTTTCACCTATCTCTATGGTCGCATCTCTTTTAGGTATGAGTTCGAACAACTTGAACTCATCCTGGCCCAAGGCTAATACCAGGCTCTCATGCTTGTATCCCTTTTCCTCCGGTCTGCCTTCTGCTAGATAATCTAATACATAAGCATAATCTTCCATTTTGTCATCCTCACCTATGTTTCTTTATCAATTCGATTATCTTCTTCGAATCTTCTTCCGAAGGCGTATATCTGTCTCGGGAAAAAATCGCCCTGACACCGTTTATCTCCTGTGGTAGCACATCAGCGGTCTTATAGGCTAATTTACGGTTCATGAACTCAAAGGTTTCATCTAATTCATCCGCCAATTTTTTTGCTTCTTCGACCGAAATGACAGCGAATTTTTCAGAATGGCCAAGAGCAAGGGTTTGTTCATAGGTTAGTTCACGCTCTTCAGCCTCGTTGGTGATTAGTTCCTTGACTTCCGGTATCGTTAAATATCTTTTATCATCTTCGCCCATGGTATTCACTCCTACTCTATTTTTCTAAGATGTTCGGGCCTGGCTATCACCGTCTTTTCTTTATTACCATCTTTTACCTTCATGACGAAGGCTTCACCCTGTTTACCTAAAATGACCCCTGTTTTACCTTGGAATCTGCGGTGGGGCATTCCCTTGTGTACACTGGGTTCCAGCTGTATCCGTGCCTTCTCGCCTACTTCAAACTGCTGCAGTGCCCGGGTGATAGGTATCAGACCTTTCTCTCGGGGTTTTTTTCGGAGGATATTCCTGGTTCCCTGTCGTATTCCTTTAGACTTCTTCATTTTACCACTTCTTTTTCTTCGTAATGCACATCCGACACGTCCAAGGAGAGGACCTCGCATCTCATATCGAGTTCAGAGGTAAGGCTTGGTTTTGTCCTTCCTTGATCGCCGTGGACGAACTCCTTAACATAGGTACCTGCCTCACATCTAAGGAGTATTTCAACTTCCTTTTTGTCCATACTTATCAGTCCAAGATCACGTATCTTTCTTTTACGTATCTTGTCTGCGCGCCTGTGACTTACCCTGTTAGGCGTTCTCTGAGATAATGTTATTCCCATCAAAGATTCCATTACCTTTTTAAATCTTCCCCTATCGACCTCTTCGGACAACAAGAGTTTAACTCTGTATGATTTTTCAACTCTTTCCGATTTGATCTCCTGCACCTCGCCCCTGACGGAGTACCTCAAAGAATCTATCTCTACCCTGCCGTCATCATTTACTTTAGAGGCAAGTTCTTCCAGGTCTATATCCCTGCGTATCGGATTTGTTACCTCCATTACGAAGGGTCTGCCCGATCCCAGCATCAGAACGTCTATATCCTCCCTACCCATGCCGTGGAGGGTGCCTTTCTCGCCTTCTGTCATCTCCAAAAGGGGCTTTTCTATTATCTCCTCAACACTTGTTTGGTACATCTTACCCGTATTGTCGCAGTGTGAACAACCCGTTCCCCAACAATGATTGCAGTTCCACCGGGTCTGAGGTATGCCCCTGGAGAGTTTTCTGTACCTTCCGTATATGAATATAGGGCTCACCTCTATATCTACTGTATCGAACCTGGTATCTAATATGGCTTTGACGTCGGGCATCTCCAGGTCCACTTCGGCCTCTAAAAGAGCGTCAACGCGTTTTCCCACTTCACGATTCACTTCGGTCTTGATGGGGGAAGAGGTTGTGATATCAAGATCCGTCCAGGCACGTTCCTCGTTCTCTTCGATTTCCGGGTCGATCCTGGAACCTACTAAAAAAGTTTGGAACTCTATGTCGGCAAAGGCTTCCATGATAATACTGGCAAATTTGTCGAATTCGGTGCACAGTCCGCGACAGATCGTGCATGTTTCAGGTTCAGTGCTTACGGTCTGTCTGTTTTCACCTTCAGTGCGGTACATGGCACTATATACTCTCAGGGCGCGACCTCTCTCGTCGTTTGTGAGCCCGTGACCGAGTTGAGCGAATAGCCTGCCCAAACAGTGGTCGCAGAGCTCCATTTCCATTGCTTCCTCTGCCTTCTTCAACAGTTCCATGTGTTTACCGATGAAATCCCCCCTATATATAATCTAATGCCTTCATATGCTCTCTGCTATACTGTGAAGCCTTTCCTTTGTAAGTAGTAAAGAAGTGATAAGTACGGTGATGAAGGCTGCCTCGAAGATGAAGCCTTTTTCCACGAATATGCCTATGAGGAAGGTCATGAATAACGCTACCGGTGTGGTAATCCCTACGGTGTGGACCTCGTATTTTAGGTGAGCCAGTAATAGTGAAAAAACTCCGAAGATGATAATACCTACCTCCAACAGTGCTAAACCCGTCTGCGCAGCAAGGAATGAAAATATCACACCGGAAAGAGAGGTTAACGGAAAGGTACGTACACCGGCTATCACCAGCTTGTCGTCCTTCCTGTGTTCCCTCTCAAGACCTATGAGGGCACCCAAGCTAACGGCTATGAGTGAATGCAGTAGGATGTTAACATCCACGAACTCCACTACCATGATAGTGTATCAACAGAGGTACGTTTTAAATTTTTCCGGAGGGTAAAAAATTGGTTTGTATTATTGTGATAAAACTAATATACGTCCTCCCTTATCCGTGAAACCTACATTGTTTTGTAGATAAAATCGGTAAAGAGGAATCAACATGGCAGTTCTTAAACTTAAAAAAGGAATATACGAAGTTGGTGCGGGAGACTGGGACAGGATGCTATTCGACGAATTGATACCCCTTCCCGATGGCACGAGTTACAATTCATATATTGTACAGGGTAGCGAGAAGACGGCATTGATAGATACTGTAGATCCGTCCAAGAGTGACGTACTTTTGGAGAACTTGAGTTATCTGGGCATCAAAAAACTCGATTATGTGATTTCACATCACGCCGAACAGGACCATTCGGGAAGTATACCTATCATACTCACTGTTTTTCCCAAGGCTAAATTGGTAACGAACGAAAAATGTAAGGATTTCCTCATGGAGCACCACCACATAAAGAAGAACAAATTCAAGGTGGTAAAGGACGGTGAAGAGCTTTCACTAGGGGACAGGACACTGGAGTTCCATCTCATGCCGTGGGTCCATTGGCCCGAAACCATGGTTTCTCTCCTCAAGGAGGACAAGATCCTTTTTTCATGCGATTTTTTCGGTTCGCATATGGCATCTAGTAATCTGTATATGAAGGATGAGGCAAGAGTTTACCTGGCAGCCAAACGTTACTACGCGGAGATAATGATGCCCTTCAGGTCACCGATCAAGAGCAACCTCAATAAGCTGGAAAAACTGGATTTCCGGATAATAGCCACAGGTCACGGACCAATCTACGACGAGCCTGATTTCATCTTGGATGCATACAAGGAATGGGTTTCCAACGATGTGAAGAACGAGATAATCGTACCCTATGTGTCCATGCACGGCAGTACGGAGAAGATGGTAACTCACTTCGTGGACTACCTTATGGAAAGGGGGATGGATGTAAGACCGTTCAACATAACCACCACGGACCTGGGAACCCTGGCGATGGCCCTAGTGGATGCCGCAACCATCGTCATCGGCACACCAACGGTACTGGTCGGTCCTCACCCCAAGGTGGTCTATGCAGCGAGTCTCATAAATTCACTCAGACCAAAGACAAAATTTGCATCTGTGATAGGATCCTACGGATGGGGCGGCAGGGCCCTTGAGATGATAAAAGATAATCTTAGCAACCTTCAAGTGGAGATGCTTGAACCGGTGATGATAAAGGGTTCGCCCAGCTTAAAGGATCTCAGGGAACTGGAGAGGTTGGCGGACGATATTATAAAGAAGCATAATGAGGCCGGTCTTTGAGCTTATTCCACCAGGGAATTCCATCACGGAAATTGTTTTATATACGGAACTACTCATTGTAGAATCTGAGGTGTTATAATTCAAAAACAACCCTGCGAGATAATTGTGGATTTTATACTGCCCTCGGTGAGAGCACAGCTGGCCAAGGAACTGGTGGACTGTGACATACCACAGCGAAGGGTGGCAGATATACTCGGCTTGACTCCGGCGGCGGTTTCACAGTACATGAGCGGGAAGCGGGGCTACGCTGTGGAATTCGACCAGGATATACTGGATGAATTAAGGGTATTTGCAGGTAAGATATGCCGAGGCGAGGTCCAAGATATCGGTCCTGTGTTATGCCACGTGTGCAACAAAGTATGGAATAGAAGTACGTTGGAACAGGTTGAGGAAAATTTTGAAACTAAAGTGGAGATGTGCCACACCTGCGAAAGGTTATGCAACAAGAAATAGACTACCGGAAGGTGATGGAAGAGGATGGGATAGGGTACAGGGCCAGGATCGGTCCCTTCGAAGAGCATTACGAAGAATTGCACTTTACCATTCGGGCAGAGGACACAAATGAGAATATTAACGAAACGCAGATGTATAAAGTTAAACTTCATGGGCGGGATCAGGCTATGCCTCTATCCGTAATACCCTTGTTCATCGCCCTTGGTGTATCCTCTGTGATATCCATCTTGTCGAAAAGTAAGAGATGTAGTAAACGATCTAAAAAATTTAGTTAAAACGGTCGATTGTTCCAGTCGTTTCATTTGCTTTTAGGATAACGGTTAGATATCAATAATCTATTTATACTATCTCTTACCTTTAAGGAATTGAGGATCAATATGCCTGATTACCAAAGGATATGCGCTATTGTTGTCGTGGTTTTGTTAGTATTGGTTGGCTTACTCGATGCGGTACAGTATGTTGAAGGTGACGAGAACTACGGCTTTTTTGAACAAAAGGATGATATTAATGATTATGACTTTATGAATGAAAACGCTTTAGTACCCGATAATTCAGACGGTAATACTTCGTCGACTGATTCCGTTGATCGATATACTGAAATCGTGAAACCTGATATTACGGTTAATTCGAAACACATCGATGATTCGAATCCCGCCGTCGATAATATAGGCGACCTTCTTTTGTTATACAACCAATCTTATGAAGGGGGCGGTAACGCTGTTACGAGCACAATTTGTAGTAGTTCTGGCATCGATTACGAAGCGGCTGAGAATTTTTGGAGAGTATGGGGAAACACAAGTACTATCGTTGTCTATGGTCTATCCCTGTATCATGATGGAACTGCCTGGGTGGAAACACCTCCTGACCCTATAGAACCATTCAATGTTCGCTTCTATGAAGGCACCGGAGCCTTTGATGAAGATGAACCGGATTGGACCAATCCCGTAGAAGTATTTTTAGGGATAGACGCCGTAACTTCTGTCGAAAATGATAACTGGTGGGATGCATATGTGCTTTACAGGTATGAGATAGAATTACCCCAGAATGTCACAATAAGCGAGGGCTGGGTATCAGTTCAGATGGACAATGATACGAGTACTTCCGATGCATGGTTCCTATGGATGTCGTCACCCCACGATGGGGATGGACAGTCCTGGCAGCGTGTTGATGGTGGAGTCAACTTTCATCGCTATTATGATCTCTCTGTCGAATTTTGGGGATATCCTGATATTTTGATAACCAAACCCGCAACGGATATCACATCCGAGTCCGCCACACTGCACGGAGAGTTATTGGATATGCCACATGGGGAAGATAGTGTAGATGCGTTCTTCAGGTATCGTGAGGAAGGGGCTACTGAATGGATCGAAACCACACACCAACCTAAAAGCATCGTTTATAACACACTCTTCGAAGAGGATTTTACTGGTGTGGCTGTCGGAAGCATACCCGCGGGTTGGACTCGAACCCACGATAACTGGGGTGCTCAAGATACGAACAATGCAGGGGGCACTGCGCCTGAACTTAGATTTTATTGGTCCCCGTCTGCGGAGGCCACATTCAGATGCTACACGCCCGCTATCGACACTTCGGGACAAACCGAACTCGAATTGTACTTCAAACACTACGTTTCACACTATGGATCAAATTATACATTGAAGGTGGAGACATCCACAGACGGTATTTCATGGACTGATGCATGGTCTAGAGTTATAAATGACAATGTACCAGCGCAAACTTTAGCTATACCGCTGAATGGGAGCCATGGTGTGGGTTCGGATACGCTCTATATCTCATGGACTTTCGTGGGCGATTCATATGATATAGATTGGTGGAATATAGACGATATAGAACTGATAGAATCTACCTTCGATGGAAATTTCGACGAAACGTTGACCGGCCTTGAACCAGCTACAACATACGAGTTCAAAGCAGTCGCCCAATGGGATGCAGGGGCGTCTGAGGTTTTAGGTGAAATCCTAAACTTCACAACAGATTCCGTTGTTGTAGATTATATTGAGATATCACCATCCGATGCGACCATAACTGCGGGAGATACTGAGACCTATACAGCAATAGCGTACGATGAAAATGGTAACGAGATCGGTGATGTGACCGATGATACTGATTGGTCGATCGAAGCTGGAGCGGGAGGTAGCTGGCTGGATAATGTTTACACATCTGAGAATACCGGTATCTGGACGGTAACAGGTACTTATGGAACACTGTCAGATAATGCAACGCTGACTGTAGAACCTGGCGATGCAGCTTCCATAGTTATATCTCCAGCAGATTCTACGATAACCGCAGGAGATACTGAGACCTATACAGCGGTAGCCTACGACGAGTTCGGTAATGAGATCGGCGATGTTACCGCCGATACAAATTGGTCGATCGAAGCTGGAGCTGGAGGCAGTTGGTTGGATAACGTT
>CAZAMQ010000074.1:0-9057 GCA_964486225.1 uncultured Thermoplasmata archaeon
GACCTGTATTTACTTATGAAGAAATAAAAAATATGAGGAACGAATTTTAGAGTATCTATATGAACTTGAGGAAGCAGTCAAAGACACTGTGCCTGGTTCATAGAACTCAACGTCAATGCTCTCAGGGAAGGTGTAAAGAAGGGGGACGAAGAGGAGCAAAGATAGAGGAGTAGTTCACTATACCTACCGAAGAAGGAAAAACCTATCCGGCATCTGGGATCAAACGATCAAAATGTGTCTATTGCAGCATTGAAGGTCTCACTCGGCCTCATCGCCTCGGAGGCCAGCTCATGATCCGGTTTATAATAACCTTTATAATTCACCGGTTTTCCCTGTACGGAAAGCATCTCGTCGAGGATCTTTGATTCCCCATCGGCCAATAATTTTGCCAGTTTTGAAAAGCGCCGTTGTAGTTCCATATCCGTCGTTTGTTCCGATAATGCCTGTACCCAGTACATGGTCAGATAGAAATGACTGCAACGAGTATCCGGTTCGCCCACCACTCTCGAAGGCGACCTATTGTTCTCAAGGTATTGCTCGATCGCTTTATCCAAGGTTTCCGCAAGGATGAGGGCCTTTTCATTATCGGTCCGTTTACCCAGATGAACAAGTGACGGAGCCAGAGCAAGGAACTCTCCGAGGGAATCCCAGCGTAGATGACCCTCCTTTCGGAATTGTTGCACATGTTTTGGAGCAGATCCACCGGCACCGGTTTCAAACAGACCTCCGCCATTCATCAGAGGAACAATGGAAAGCATCCTTGCACTCGTCCCCACTTCAAGGATGGGGAACAGATCGGTCAGATAATCCCTGAGTACGTTTCCCGTTACCGCAATTACGTTCTTTCCCTGTTTGACAAGTTCACATGTATGCAGTGTTGCTTTATGTAAGGGCATGATCTTGATATCCAGACCAGATGTGTCGTGATCTTTCAGATACCTTTCCACCTTCTTGATGAGTTGGGCATCGTGAGGTCGATCGCTATCTAACCAGAATATCACTGGAAAACCAGTAGTCATGGCCCGATTCACGGCAAGTTTCACCCAGTCCTGAACCGGCAGGTCCTTTGCCTGACACATTCGAAATATATCGCCCCTTTCAACAGGCTGTTCCAGTAGGATCCTTCCGGATTCCGAAACAACCCGGACAGTACCGCTATCGCCTATCTCAAAGGTTTTATCATGAGATCCGTACTCCTCGGCCTTTTGGGCCATCAATCCGACGTTTTGCACGGTCCCCATCGTTGAGGGATCGAAGGGACCATTTAGCTTACAGAAATCTACGACCCCCTTGTAGAGTCCGGCATAACTATCGTCTGGTATCACGAATTTGGTATCATGAAGCTTTCCGTCCGGGCCCCACATCTGAGCTGAATTTCGGATGGTATATGGCATCGATGCGTCAATGATCACATCACTGGGCACATGCAAGTTCGTTATCCCCTTCTCAGAATCAACCATGGCAAGTTTTGGTCCACGTTCATAGCACGAGTCTATATCCGCTTTGATCTCCCGTTGTTTATCTTCGGTCAGTTCCTTGATCTGTGCGTAAAGGTCTCCAAGGCCACTATTCGGATCGATGCCTAGTTCCTTGAATGTTTCAGCGTGTTTTTCGAACACCTCTTTGAAATATACGGACACCACATGACCAAAGATGATGGGATCGGAAACCTTCATCATGGTGGCCTTCAGATGAACAGAGAAAAGGACATCTTTCTCCCGGGCATCCTTGACCTGTTCTTCCAGGAATACACGTAATGCCTTTTTTCTCATCACGGCCGCATCGATGATCTCACTGTCGATGAGGGGTAGGTTGTCCTTCAACGTCTCTGTTTTCCCGGACCTGTCGACGAACTCTATCCTTGCATTACCGGCGGTTTCCTCCGAGATCGTCGTTGACTTTTCACTGGATCTGAAATCACCGGTTTTCATGTGAGCAACGTGAGATCTCGAGTCCGTACGCCACTCACTCACGGGGTACGGATTCTTCCGGGCATAGTTCTTTACAGGGGTCGGTACGCGTCTATCGGCGTTACCCATCCTCAAGACAGGATTTACCGCACTTCCCTTCACCACATCAAAGCGGGCCTTGATCTTCTCTTCTTCTTCGTTCTTTGGCTCATCGGGATATGGAGGTATATCATAGCCCTTTTCCTGTAATTCCTTGACGGCAGCCTTCAGCTGTGGTATTGAAGCACTGATACAGGGAAGTTTGATGATGTTGGCTTCCGGTCTTTTTACCAGCTGTCCCAGTTCTTTCAGGTCATCGGGTATTCTTTGTTCGTCCGTGAGATGATCCGGAAAATTGGCTGTGATCCGCCCCGCCAATGAAATATCCCGGGTCTCAACGGTCACTCCGGCGGTCTCCGCGAACTTCCTCAATATCGGAAGAAAGGAATATGTGGCAAGGGCCGGTGCCTCGTCCACCTTTGTGTATATTATCTTTTCTTTTGTTTCGCTCATGATAATCCTCCGCCTAGGGTCACTCCACCTTCTCAGGCTTCTCCGGAACATCATACAATATATCATCCCATGGATGCCGGTATAGTGGTGTTTTCAGCCGTTTTTGATCAAAGTAATGACCCATGAATCCAATGGTACGACCGATGATAAAGAAGGCATTGAAGAAGCCCATATCTATCATCTCTTTGATCTCATCATCAGTATAATCCAGATTCTTCAACATGTCAACGAACAGCACACCTATGGCACCGTCCACATTGAGGATCAACGTGTTCTTTTTCATGGTGGTAACGCTCTGCACGGCCAGTGCATAATCGAGCACCGGGGTTTTGGGAAAATGTTCCCTAGCAAAGTTGACCATTATCTCCACCCGCTCATCGGGATTATCAACACTGTGTATTCGATGACCGATCCCCTGGATCCGAACGTTCTTCTTTTTCATCATGTCCACGAATTCACGCGGAGGGTAATCGTTCTCAAGTCCGTGAGAGAAATGTTCCGCTGCACCATTCACCGCACCGCCGAAACGCGGACCGATGGTGACAATCCCGCTTATGATCGATTCGATCAAACTCTTTCCCGCACGGGCGGTAACGATGGTATTATGTGCTCCGGAAACCGCTGGACCGTGATCCGCGACGATCTGGAGGACCAGTTCTATGAACTCTCGTGCATATCGGGGCAGGTCCTTTTTGAACCACAACAAACCTATGACCCCGCCGAGTCCGTATCCCTCTTTGATGACTCCGTCGATGGGCACACCGCAATAATTGTGTATCTCACCGGTCTCGTCGCAGATGGTCGATATGAAATTTGTGGGTTTCCGTACCAAACCTTCCTTCACCGCCTTGCTATAATCCATCGGTATATTCGGCGGGGTCGGCTCTTCCATCTCCTTGATCTTCCCCTCTCTCGTGAGCTTCTCGAAGGTTTCTTTGATCTTCTCTCCGTAATCATCGAAGGATTCCGGTACGATCGCACCGGCTTCCCGAAGTGCCTGGTTCTTTGCGGGTGCGGTATCCGCCTTTGTATCCGCCTTTGCACCGGCATGACCGAATTGCACACCTCCAGGCAGCATCTCCGCACAGGTACCCGTAACCCATATCACCAACGGCTTGGTGATCCGACCGTCCTTCAGTGCTTCGACTATCTCGTATTCATCCTTTCCGCCGACCTCGCCCAGGCATACCATCATCTTGATCTTCGGATTTTTCTCATATCTGAGCAAGTGGTCTATCAGTGTTGTTGCAGGGTAAACGTCGCCACCTACAGCATATCCTTCATAGATACCGTCGGCATTCTTGGAAACGATATTGTAACCCTCGTTGGACAATCCTCCGGACACGGAAACAAAACCAACCGAGCCGGGGCGATACAGTTTCGTGTCCTTGATGTTCTCGACGGTTCCGGCGGCATTTCCGATCTTGAACGAACCGGGTTTGATACCTCCGACAGTCGCGGGGCCGACGACCCATTTCTTCTTTTCTTTGGCTATCTTTGCGATCTTTCGCACGTCTCGCTGAGGCACCCCCTCGGCTATCATTATCGCCGTTCGGATGGTATCCGTCTCCAGTGCTTCCATCGTGCTTTCAGCGCTGGACCGCTCAGAGGCAAAGTTCACCATAACGTCGGCCTCAGGATGGGCTTTCACAGCGTCCTCGATACTCGTATACCGGGGGATACGGATCTCCTTCGTTCCCCAGAACAGCTGATAATATCCGCCTCCGGTCGGTGTGATGAATCCCGCCACACTCGGTTTTTCCCGCTGACACAGATAATCAAAATCGAGCATACGCTGCGCCGCCCTTTGCTGTGTTCCATATATAAAAGCCCTTGTATTCCTATCAAAAAGTTCGTATTCTTCCATGATCAAGCCTCCTTTCCAGTAAGTGCCATTGAAACTATCCGCGTCATATGGGTCTCGGGACCATATACATCGATGGGTATTCCGATACGTTTGCCCAATTTTCTCATGAGTTCAAGCCCTTCTTTGTAATTCGGTCCGCCCCGCCTGACGTAGATCTTCACGTTCGTTTCCTTGAGTTTGTTCGCGTATTCCTCGATGGCCTGGATGATCCCGGTGAAGGTCTTGGCAACGTCCGTGAAATTGGCGATCCCACCACCTATGAGCAAAAACTTCGGTCGACCCTGTTCATCCTTCTGCTGCGTCATCAATCCGAGGATGGTTTTGGTATATTCATATGTAAGTTCGGTCGTTGGGTTTCCACTGTACTCTCCATAATTTGCCAGCTCGTCAGCGAACCCAAGATCTGCAACAGTATCCGTATAGATGACGCTGGCACCTCCTCCGGCAACCAGGAGCCACACCCGCCCTTCAGGGTTGAGGGAGGTTAACTTTAACGAGGATCCAGTTCGTTTATCGAGGTCGTCGATCCTTTCTTCCGCTTTTGTTTTGAACAATCCGAACGGACTCGGAAATTCCAGGTCACCCCATTTTTCTGCACATTGATAGGACGCATAATCATCCACCTTGCACACGGCATCGAGCGGGACTATCTTGTCATCAACAAGGGTGAACGGATTCAATTCAAGATAAACGATCTGGTGATCCACGAGCATCTTGTAAAGCGCTTTGATGAAGAAGGCCATCTTTTGTTTCTTATCTCCGATTTCGTCCGGCAGGAAACCTTCGACGTCCATATCATCGATATTTGACAGGATCGGTATGTTCAATTCGACCACGCTATCCCAAACTTCTTCGATGTCAACGCCACCTTTGGTCGAAAAATGAATTGTATCATAATCTCTATGTGTGGTGATCGCTACATAATATTCCTCATCATGAGGAACGAATTGTTCGACCAGGAAATGGTTGAGCACTCCGGTCGTTTTTCCGGTAGTTTGGGTTATGGTCGTTTTTTTGTTCATCCGTTCTTTGATCCATTCCTGTACTTCAGCCCAGCCTTTGTTCACGAATAACAGATCGTTCTTACCTCTTTTTCCGAACAATTGATCGGGTTTAGCCACCAGTCTTTCCTCTTTCAACCAGGGGTTCTCCCTCTCAAGTTCCGTAAAATCCGTGTCCGGGCCGATGAGCACCTGAAGTGGCTCGTAGGTAAAGTTCCCCTCGGAAAATCCGGGGAGTCCCTTGGCCATCATCTTCTTGCAATCATATTCTCTTATTCCTTTTTGTGCCATTTTTTACACCGTCCTATTTTTTTTAATCCTTGATTTTATCCAGGGCAGTCTGCCCCCTGCCTTAAGTATCTCCGCATCGCGCTCCGAGAGGGGGTGAACAAGTTCGATCTCGGTACCCTTTGTCAGGTTCCTGAGTTTCACATCTCCACGCAGATCGCCTATGACGACTTCGATATCATCGCCCACATCCGTATCGTCGTAATCCACCGGATCCTTGAATGAGAGAGGTACTATCCCGAAGTTTATCAGGTTCGCAAGGTGTATCCGGGCAAAGGATTTGACGATGACCGCCTTGACGCCCAGGTACTTCGGTGCGAGTGCAGCGTGCTCCCTGCTCGATCCCTGGCCGTAGTTATCCCCGCCTATCACGAATCCACCTCCTTCGTCAAGTGACCGTCGCGGGAAATCGGGATCGACCACCTCGAAGACATACTTCGAGATCTCGGGTACATTACTCCTCAGAGGTAGGATCTTTGCACCCGCGGGCATTATATGATCCGTAGTTATATCATCCTCAACCTTGAGGAGCACTTTCCCCTCGAGTGTATCGGGCAGCTGAGGGAACTGGGGCAGCGATTTTATGTTCGGGCCCTTGATCATCTCCACATCCGCGGCCTCTTCCGGTGGGAGTGGAGGTATTATCAGGTTGTCATTGATTATGAACCGCTCCGGCATCTCGATCCGTGGACGATCGCCAAGGTCCCGCGGGTCGGTAAGAACGCCTTCGAGGGCAGTGGCGGCCGCCACCTCGGGACTGACAAGATAAATATCCGCGTCCTTCGTTCCGCTCCGCCCCTCGAAATTCCGGTTGAAGGTCCGTATCGAGATACCGCCGGAGGGCGGCGCCGCACCCATGCCTATGCACGGGCCGCACGTATTTTCAAGTACACGTGCACCCGCCGCTACAAGGTTCCGCATCTCACCACTCTCTATCAGGTGCTCCACCACCTGTCTCGAACCCGGACTGATGGTCAGGTGCATGTTCTCAGCTATGGTCTTCCCCTTGAGCATCTGGGACACTATCTTAAGGTCCCGCAGCGAAGAGTTGGTGCAGGATCCGATAGACACCTGCTGGACCTCCATCCCGGCTATCTCGCTCACCGGCTTGACCTTTCCCGGGCTGGGAGGCAACGCGGCCAGTGGTTCGAGTTCACCGAGGTCGATCTCCATGATCTCATCATATTCCACATCCTCTTCGGGTTCGAGGGGTATCCACTGATCCTCACGTCCCTGTGCCCTCATGAAATCCCTGGTAACATCGTCACTGGGGAACACACTCGTTGTCGCACCTGTCTCCGTGCCCATGTTTGTTATCGTGGCACGCTCCGGAACGCTGAGAGTCTTCACACCCGGGCCGAAATACTCCAGTACCTTTCCAACACCTCCCTTCACACCTATCCTGCGAAGGACCTCCAGTATCACATCCTTGGCGGAGACCCAATCTGGAAGCTTTCCGGTGAGTTTCACACCTACGATGGTCGGATACCTGATCTGGTACGGCATACCTGACATCGCAACAGCCACATCCAGACCTCCCGCACCCACAGCGAAGGACCCTATACCACCAGCCGTGGGTGTATGGCTGTCCGAACCGATCAGTGTCTTGCCCGGCCGGGCGAACCGTTCGAGATGCAGCTGGTGGCAGATACCGTTGCCCGGGCGGGAGAGGTACAAACCGTATCTTTTGGCCACCGATTGAAGGTATCGGTGGTCATCCGGGTTCATGAAGTTCGTCTGCAAGGTGTTGTGATCTATATAACTCACGCTCAGCTCCGTCCTCACCCTAGGCACCCCTATGGCCTCGAATTGCAGATAGGCCATGGTTCCCGTCGCATCCTGGGTGAGCGTCTGATCGATATTCAGGGTTACCTCTTCCCCTGGTTCCATCTTTCCCTTGATCGTGTGCTCTTTCAATATCTTCTCTGTCACTGTTCCCGACATATCTATCACCTGTTACTCCTTGTTATACCTTCGACATCCATTATTCCTTGCTCAACCTCATCTTCCACAGCGATGATGCCGCCGTGTTCGACAGTTTTGCAGCGTTCATATCCATCGGTGTATTTCCAAATTCTCATATTTATATCTCCAAACTTTTTTTCCTTCAATTGTCGTAATACATAACGGTATATAAGATTATTGGAAAGACCTCTTCAGTCAGCAGGAAAAATAATACCTGTATGAAGGCGCAACCATTGCATACTCATGCACACATAAAAACCAAAAGCTTTATTATTAAGGACGTACCTTCCATGAACCTTTACGTGAGAACATGGCAAACGTGGAAACATTAAAGGAAAGATATGTCAAGGCCTACGATAGTTTCGGCAATGAAACTGGCATAAAGAACGAACTGACCAACAACACGTTGAAGAACGACATGATAGAGTTCGCCAGGGAATGCGGTATAGAGATCGATAACCGAATGACCAAGGACGAAATCGCTGAAAAATTGGTCTCACCCGAGATATACGAAAATATCTCAAAGAGGAAAGAGAAAGAAGAAGAACCCTGTACCAGCGTTGCAACTTCCTTTAAATTATTACCTTCGATGCATCAACACAGCTCTTTGTCGGATGCCCGGCAGACTCTCTCCAAAAGAGTGGAGGACAACGTGAGAACGTTCATCAATAGTAACATAGAACGCTGGGAGAGCATGGAAGAAGAATCGACATCCAGAGCGAAAGAATTCCAGCGGCAGATCGAGAATTTGGAAGATGAAGGGATCTTTGTCGAAGAGTACAAGGAGATATCGGTGATATGGAGAAACTTCTTCAACAAGATGACGGCGAGATTGCTGAAGACCTCTAGTAATCTCAGGGAAAGAAACGACAGACTCATGGATATAATAAATAAATATGATGGTGACGTCCGTGATACCCTGGGCGAGGGAGATTTCCGGACGGAAGATTTCGGACGCTTTTACACCCTGTGGATGGAGATGACGGAGGATGTGAGAGAAGAGGTGGAAAAGACCGGTAAAGACTTTGTCGTGGATTACGACGAATTGTCGGATACATGGGAGAAGTACTCGGAAAAGATCATCCGGATACTGAACGACTTCAGGGACAATCGCAAGGAACAGGGCGATGAGCTCTACAAAAGCTGGAATCGTATATTTGAGGATGTTAACGATCAGATATCTAGGGGCATCGATGATTCAAGGAATTGGTATCAGGACGTTTGGAACATTGTAAGTGAACAAAGCACAGTTTTCCTTAAACCGATGATCGATGGACCCGATGAGAACTACTCAACACTGCTAAATAACACCCCGGATATCATCTGGTCGAGCTACAATCGAACCCTTTCGATGTCCGAGCGCAACACAGGTTTCATCAGGAAAGAGATGGACGAGTTGCGTGAAAGACTCGCTAACATGGAGAAAAAACTGGAATAAGGTGAAAGAGATGACGGAAAAAGATAAGATAAAAAA
>CAZAMQ010000075.1:0-9044 GCA_964486225.1 uncultured Thermoplasmata archaeon
AAGTTACTTTAGAGTAAGCAGATCATACCTCGTGCTCGATCCGCTCGCCTGTGGTCATATACACCACCCGTTCGGCGATATTACAGGCGTGATCGGCGATGCGCTCCAGATATCGTATCACCAGTATGTACTGGGTACCTAGTGTGATAGACTTGGAATCCTCCATCATGTAGGTAAGGGTTTCCCGGAATATCTCGTCGTAGAGTGCATCAACCATCTCTTCCTTCTCGTATATGATGTCGATGGCCTTTCGGTCCTCTTCAACGAAAGAATCGACCGCACTGTCCACCATCTCTATGGTCAACTCTGCCATGTGCGGTATGGAAACTAGTTTCTTCAGGTGTTCCTTACCCAACATCCTCTTTGCCACCTTAGCGATATCTTCGGAATATCGACCTATCCGATCAAGATCGGTGATTATCTTCAGACAAGTACCGATCATACGCAGATCTCTAGCTACCGGCGCCTGAAGAGCTATAAGGTCAAGACTCTTCTTCTCTATTGCTAGATCGTACGCGTACATCTTACTGTCTAAATCTTCAACCTGACGGATCGGATCTTCGTCAAGATCCACCAGTGCATCTATGGCTAGAGAGATTGCTTGAGATGCCAGGTCTCCCATCTCTTCTACCATGTTTTTCAAGTCTTTCAAATCTTCGTGATATGCTTTTCTTGCTTCTGGTCCCATATTTTATCACCCGAATCTTCCGGTTATATATTTTTCAGTACTTTCCTTTTTCGGATTCTCGAATATTTGGTTCGTTTTTCCGAACTCTATGAGCTCTCCCAGGTACATGTATGCCGTGTAATCGCTTACCCGTGCCGCTTGCTGCATATTGTGGGTAACGATTACAACCGTATAATCTTTTTTCAATTCGTGTATAAGATCCTCTATTTTGGCAGTGGCGATAGGGTCAAGGGCGGAGCAGGGCTCGTCCATCAAGAGTACCTCCGGTTCGATAGCCAGTGCACGAGCGATACACAATCTTTGCTGCTGACCGCCGGAAAGAGAAAGGGCATTGTCGCCGAGACGGTCCGATACTTCGTCCCAGATAGCGGCCTTTTTCAGACATCGCTCTACAACTTCGTCTTTCTCCACTTTCATCCCGTTCACATGGCAGCCGTAATAGATATTGTCGGCTATGGAGAATGGAAAGGGATTGGGTTTCTGAAAGACCATTCCGATCTTACGTCGTATATCCACGCAGTCGGCGGTGGCATCGTATATGTCGTAGCCGTCAAGCCATACTTTGCCCTCAGTTCTGACCGATGCGATGGTATCGTTCATCCTGTTAAGACTGCGTATCAATGTTGATTTACCGCAACCGGAAGGGCCGATTATCGCAGTGACCTTGTTCTTCCGGACATCCATGTTAATCGATTTGATGGCATGGTTTTTATCGTACCAAAGGTCGAAATTCTCTATCTTCATCTTCAGATTTTCAGGTAATTCATTGTAGTCACATTCACCATCTTCCTTTAGCATCTCCAGTAATTTTTTTATCATCTTCAAAACCTCTGTCTATACTTCTCCCTAACTATTATCGCAGTGACGTTGATACCCAAAACGATGATCAACAGCAGTAAAGCCGTGGCCCATGCCTGACCTTCCACATCTCTGTATCCTACTAGCCTATAAAGTGAAAGTAGATGGTATGGAAGAGCCTGTATAGGCCTTAATAAGCTACTAGGTGTACCCGCTCCAGAAAAATACACTGCGGTGAACATTATGGGCGCGGTTTCGCCGGCAGCCCTTCCGAGCCCGAGGACGGTACCGGTCAAGATCCCGGGTAGTGACGGTGGTAGAACCACCTTCTTTATGGTCTGCCACTTGGTAGCACCCAACGCCAGACTTGCATCCCTCAGATCTCCTGGAACAGCATTAAGAGCTTCCTCAGCAGAACGGGTAACTATGGGGAGCGTCAGCACCGCTAAAGTAAGAGCACCAGCTAGAAGGGATTTTTGCCCGTTGAAAAGTATCAGGACGAAGAAGGCGTATCCGAAAAGGCCGTGGACGATGGAAGGAGTGCCCTGAAGGATATTGACTGCAGTACGGATGACTCTTACCGCCAACCCCTTTCTAGCGTACTCTGCAAGGTAGATAGCGGTGCCTACACCTAAAGGCAGTACTATCACGGCGGTAAGGGTGATCATAGCTAATGTACCTAGTATGGCAGGGTAAACACCTCCCTCTTCACCCATACGGACTATATCTTCAGTCAGGAACCCCCATGTTATACCGCCCATGCCCCTTGTGATTATATTGAATATTATGATGAATAGGGGGAGAAGTGTAAAAAGGATCGATATATGAAGCAGATAATATGCACCATATTGTGCGCCTTCTTTTTTGTAATCGTAAAAAGGTCTGAAACTGAGGTAGCTGCTTATCACGCCTATGACTACCATGAACATAGAGAAGAAAAAGTGATCCGGGATCCTAGCGAATATCTCCCATGGTCTCAGATCTACAACACTAGGGATGTAGATAGAAAGTGCAGCGATACTTAAAACGATGGACCCGTAAAACAACATCAAGAAACTCTCTCGATTTTTTGTTGTTACATAATGACGGATACCGGAAGCATAAGAGTTGAGTGATATGATCAACAGACTACCAGCCATGGTCCAGTAACTTATCTGTGCTTGGGTAGCTACAGCCCAAAAACCCAGTCCGGCGATCACTACTGATACCACGAACAACCATATGGATATCAACTTTCTTAGACTCATCTTTTCCCCTCAAATTTTTCTGTTGTTCTCGTTTGAAGTATGTCCGAGATTATACTCATTATAGCCACTATCACGAACAGCATGATACCAGCGGTGAATAGTACATTGATTATGATCCCATGAGACTCTCCCATCTGTACGGCGATCAAAGCGGTCAAAGTGTTACCTGTTGAGAATACGTTGAAGAATGGAACAGGTGTTCGCATAACTGAACCGAGTATCAACATCACCGCCATGGTTTCACCGATTGCCCTACCCATGCCCATTATCACCGCGCTGGATATCCCAGAGATAGCTGCCGGTATGGTCACCTTCCTTGTAGTCTGCCATTTAGTAGCCCCAAGTGCGAGGCTAGCGTCCTTCAGGTCTTTGGGGACTGCTTTCATGGCATCGTCGGCCATACTTATGATTATCGGGAGTGCCATTATCCCCAGGATAAGCATGGCCGCTAGGAATGAATTCACACCCCTCATACCGAATGTATCGTATAAAAATCTCCCCAGAAGTATTGCACCGATGAAACCATAAACTATGCTCGGTATACCCGCGAGTAATTCGATCAGTGGCTTCAGCACCATCCTAACACGATTGGGAGCGATCTCCGAAAGGTAAGTTGCTGTTCCGATCCCTAACGGTACGGCTATCACTAGGGCACCGATAGCGACGAAGACCGAACCATAAATAGCTGGAAAGAGTCCAAATTTGTTCTGGGAAACGTTCCATTCGCTGGACAATAGGTCCGTTCCAAACATCTCTATGGCCGGATATGCCTCGTAGAAAAGAAATATAAAAATAAAAGATATTATCAAAACTGAAAAGGTGGCGATCCCGAAAAAGATCAAATGAACCATCCGGTCCTTTGTACTTCTCGAGACCATTGTACCACCTTTATTTCAGGCTACAGGTATGAAACCGATCTCCTCGACTATCTCTTGACCTCTGGGGCTCATTATGAAGTCGATGTATTCTTTGACTGCCCCGGTTGGTTCACCTTCTGTGTACATGTGTAGCCCACGCTGCAGCGGATAGTTATCGCTTGCTACGTTTGCTGCATTGGGTAAGTAACCGTTCAATTTAACAGCCGGTGTGTCTCCTCCGATGTAACCCATTCCAACGTATCCGATGGCGTAATCCGAAGTTCCGACGGTCCTCTTAACATCGGAATTTTCCAGCTGTGTGGAGTGTGCAGCGGTTTCATCCAGACCTAAAAGTCCCATGAAAGTACCGTACGTACCGGATGTATCCGCCCGTTCTACGATATATATATCCTCATCAGGTCCTCCCAAATCCTGCCAGTTGCTGATCTTGCCGGAATATATGTCTGCTACCTGATCGGTCGTAAGCGCCGTAACACCTGCATCATAAACCGTTTTACTCACTATGATAGCGAGTGCGTCTCGTGCTACGGTGGTTTCCACAACGTCGGGAACTTCATCTATCTCAGATTGCTTGATATCTCTGCTTGCCATACCTATATCAGCAGTGCCTTCTATGATGGCGTTTATTCCGTACCCAGAACCACCGCCGGCAACTGATACTTGTATGTTATCGTGATCTTTGTTGAACTCTTCTGCCGCCATCTGTGCTATCGGTAGTACGGTAGATGATCCTACTACTGTCACTTCTTTGATCTCGTCATCGCTGTCCGTACAACCGGACATGAACACTGCACCTATCAGTATCATGCCCAGGACGCCCAGGACCATTCCTTGTTTTTTTGCTTGCATTTTCATCGGGTAGGTAGTTAGCCGAGGTCTATATATATACTTTATCTGTATAATCTATAGAGTTATATATATACTATATAGTGATATGTACTTATATGCATGTCTATCTAAAAACAGTAAATCGAAGCATTTAAAAACATGCTCAACTTCACCGGTGTTTATGGGCATATTGGTAGACGATAAGACAAAGGTTCTGGTACAGGGCATCACCGGTACCCAGGGTAGTTATCATAGTAAGTACATGAAAGAATACGGCACCAACATAGTGGCAGGTGTAACACCAGGCAAAGGCGGCGAAGAAGTCAATGGTATACCTGTTTACAACACCGTATTGAAGGCTAAAGAGGAAACGAAATCTACAGCATCCATTATCTTCGTGCCGTCACCTTTCGCCAAGGATGCCGCCTTGGAGGCCATCTCGGCAGGTCTTGACCCAGTTGTGATAGTAACAGAAGGTATTCCCGTACACGATTCAACAAAGATAGTAAGACTTGCGGAGATTAAAGGTACAACGATAATCGGCCCAAACACCCCCGGTATAATCACCCCCGGTAAAACCAAACTAGGTATAATGCCAAACCACATCTTTATGGAAGGCAGCGTTGGCCTGGTGTCGAGGAGCGGTACACTGACCTACGAGATAGTCAATGCCATGACCAAATTAGACTACGGACAAACTACGGCCATCGGATTGGGGGGTGATCCCATCGTCGGAATGAACTTCATAGACGTACTACAAAAATTTGCCGATGATATAGATACCGAAGCAGTGGTTCTAATAGGCGAGATCGGCGGCAGTGAAGAAGAAAAGGCCGCCCGTTACATAAAAGACGAATTCGACAAATCCGTGGTGGCTTATATCGCAGGCCGCACAGCACCCAAAGGGAAGCGTATGGGTCATGCAGGTGCCATCGTCTCCGAGAGCGGCACCGGCACAGCGGAATCAAAGATCAATGCCTTTGAAGATGCCGGTGTATCCGTTGCTAGAATACCCAGTGATATAGGCAGGCTATTGGAAGATGCCCTGCGATAGTTTTTTACATGACCTTTCTTTTTCGAAAAAAGATGAAAAAATTCCCAACCGGCCTTACAAAACCCTTCATGGACACCCCATTTCTAGTGGGTAGCATGTTGAGGGGAGCCGGTAGAAAGTACATCCGTGCGAAGATGGACAAGTGGAAAAAAACCGGGGAAAGCAACGCCCTTTGGCTCATCAGTATGCGCATAACCGACAAATGCAATCATCGATGTGCGGTGTGCGGTCAGTATGGTGACGGAGGGTACAATCGGGATGATAATGACCTACCCATGGTAAAAGGCAATGTGGCTGTTGAGAGATACAAGGAGATGATAGACAATATCGCTCACCTTAAACCACATATATACATAACGGGAGGCGAACCATTTCTTTACGAAGGACTGGTTAAACTGTGTAACTACATAAAGGAGAAAGGATTGACCCTACAGGTAGTGACCAACGGTGTGAAACTCGAAGAACAGTCACAGGAGATAGTTGATAATAACTGGGATATGATCTGCGTGTCACTGGACGGGCCGGAAGAAGTTCACAACCGGTGTAGAGGTGTAAATGGTGCCTACGGGACCATGAAAAAGGGTGTGGAACGTATCAACGAGCTGAAAAGTTCCAACGAAAACAAGCGTCCCAAGGTGTTCTTTCTTACCACTCTATCGAGTACGAATTATGACTACCTTCTCGATACGGTGGAAGAGTGCGAAAAATTTCAACCGGACTGCTTGGTGATATACTATTCGTGGTTCACCAGCCAGCAGGTGGGCGAAAGACACCGAGACATATGGAAAAAAGAATTGGACATAGAACCATTCGCGTGGAGATCCTACGTGAGGGACAATTCGGATGCTAACTTTGACCGACTACGAGAAAGCGTTCAAGAGGTAAAAAAGGGAAAATGGAGTTTTCCCGTTACCTTCGTTCCCAACCTTCCTGAAAAAGAAATTGAAAGATATTATACCGAGCCTAGCGACTTTCTCGGCTGGAATAATTGCTTGACGCCCTGGGTCGAAGCAAATGTTATGCCTAACGGCGACGTGGTGAATTGTAGAGACTTTCCCGATATGGTCATGGGTAACATCACACAGAATAAATTGCTTGACATATACAACAATGAAAGATTCAAAAAGTTCAGAAGGGCACTTGCGGATCAGCCCGATGGTGTATTTCCTCTCTGCTCCCGCTGCTGCGGTCTCATGGGATTTTGATTCAATTCATATCCAGAAGCTCGGATATTATCTTTGCACTGTTTTCCTCACCTTTCCACTTGGCAGCCATGGACTTCATACTTTTGGCGGAACGTCCTATCTCTTCAGAGTTTTCTACCTCCTGTAATATATCTCTGAGGCTGGAGACGTTTACTTCTTCGGGGTATATACTCTTTGCAAGGCCTAGTTTTTCTATCCCTCGTGAATTCGATTCCTGTTCGGGTTGGTTTCCCTGTGGTATCACCACAGCTCTCTTACCAAATGCGAGTAACTCACTGAGTGTGGATAGTCCCGCCCTTGAGATCACCACCTTCGCCCCCTGGATCAATGCATCCCTTTCTTCTATCCATCCTCTTACAATCCTGAGATTTCTCCTGCGAAGGACGCTTCCCTCTCCCGGTTCTCCGGTACCCATTATCGAAGGTGTTTCGTAATCCGGAAAGAATTCGAACAATGCATCTCTAATATTTTTCATGACTATACCCGGGCCGCTGAAGGCGATGTAAATGAATTCGCCGGGGGTCACACCGTAACGGCTGCAGATATCCTCTATATCTCCTTGCGTTCTCTGCCCCGGCCTGTCATATGAAATCGGCCCTACGAACCGTGTTTTTTCAACGAAACATTCTGGTGCGTTGCACTCAAATTTCATGTGACGTTCCGAAACGGAGTACGGTAGAGGAAAATCAGGTAATAATATCTTATCGTGTCCCATCAAAAGACTGTAGTTGAATCTGCTGCCCATATACTCAAGATAGGTGGAACCGTTGTTCGTACCGTTGTTATTTCTAGGCATATAAATACGCGGCTGATTGGTAATGTATACACGGGGTACGTTAAGGTCCTTTGATGCAGGTATGGTTGAATATCTTGAATCACATACGACCAGGTCTGGCTGCAATTTTTCTAGGATATTATTTTCCTCAATATAATGACCTACAATCCGTTTGAACAGTAATATACCGTTAAGTATGGACCTTTCGAAATCCACATGCCCATATTCGTTTTCATACCACATGAGAGGTTTGGCCGAATATGTCTGATATCCGCTTTGACGTGATATCTCTACTGCCTTCCCGTAGGAAGAGAATATACACTCATGGCCCTCTTGTCTAAGTTGATCGGCAATGGACAAACATCTGGTGATGTGTCCAAGGCCTATCCCAATCACAGAGAAGTAGACTTTCATCTTATGTCAACCTGCTGATCTCTTTGTCTGACATCTCTATTGTTACACTATACACGACATAGTATTATATAAATATAAGTGTTTTTCATCCTAATAATTCCGAACCCCAATCAGGATCCTTCAGCATAGCCCTACCAACTGCAACCATATCCACACGCCCTTCTCTTAAAACCGAGTCGGCAAATGTCGGTTCTATGATGCCCCCTACCCCGATAACGGGCACCGTAACAACGCTCTTCACTTCCTCGGCATAGGGTATATAGTACCCCTGTTTACCTTGAAAGCTCTCGGGCCTTGAGCCGCACAGACCGCCGGATATGTCCAACATATCCACGCCTTTTTCTTCCAGCATTTTTGCGAAGTACTTGGCATCCTCAAGCGTGAATCCATCTTCCTTATCATCACAGGTACCCATACGGTACATCAATACCATGTCTCCGATCTCTTCCCTTACTGATACTATAACCTCAAGTGGAAATTTCAATCTTTTATCCCGAGTACCGCCATATTCGTCACTGCGCTTGTTGGTAAGTGGAGATGCAAATTGATTCAGTAAAAATCCATGAGCACCGTGTACCTCCACTCCCTGGAAGCCGGCCTCTTTTGCTCTGCGTGCGGCATCCGTGAACTTAGACTTGATGGCATGAATCTCGTCAACGTTAAGTTCCTTTACCTTTTTACCGGTAAACCTGTCGGCGGAAGCGGAGACGGGATCCATCCCGGTGATCTTAGGGTCGCAAACCCCTCCGGAATGATTAATCTGGATACATGCCACACATCCCTTTGCCTTTATGGCTTCTGACAATTTACTCAAACCCGGTACATTTTCGTCTTTGTGTATACCCAATTGTTTTTCGGACAATTTTCCCTCCGTATCAACATAGGAGTGTTCAACAATGACCATCCCGGGTTGACTGGCTCTCTCTTCGTAGTGACTGATAGTCGCCTTGGTTACTTCACCTTCCCCAGTAGCCAAGTTAGTGGCCATAGGTGGCATTACCAATCTGTTTCTCAATTCGATTTTTTTTACTCCTAACGGACTTCGTAGTTCAGCCATGAATATCGTGATTGAAGATTACCGGTAAGGTATAATTGTTACGGTCCTGTGGAAAAACAATAAATATCATTCGGTTATCTCTTTCCTCCAGTATCATGAG
>CAZAMQ010000076.1:0-2786 GCA_964486225.1 uncultured Thermoplasmata archaeon
TGTGCCACTATAGTAGGAATTCTAAATTCCTACGGTCTAATGAAAGATAGAGGATTTCAGGTTAGACTTCAAGAACATAAGGAAAGTTATGTCCTTGATTATAGTTTAGAATTCGACTAAAAACTATATGAATGTATTTACCTGTATTCAGCGTACAGAAGTGGAGAATTTAAAGATGTTGAGTCGAGAGACGGTTACAGAACAAGATGGAGATCGTCTCGAAGACAACAAGAACTTTTAAAATCGGGCAACGGTCTTAATCGGGCAACGGTCTTTTTTGAATAGAATACCGCATAAGTTACCTTATCTTGCTTCCCAGAGATATCTCTCTGTGGAGAGTTAACGGTTTCTCTCCGACCTTCAGTATCTTCGCCTTTTCTTTTAATACATAGGCTACCGACGGGATCGAGGGGAAGGTATCATCAACGGATTCGTATTCGACATCTCCAACAAGCACTTTTCCTTTTGCACTCACCACCCGGAGATCGTATTCCTTGAATTCATTGAACGAGATCTGCGGTGCTCCCTTCTCGGTACCCTGAATTTGATTTCCCGGCTCCGCATCCGTTAATATGAGTGATACCGTGCCGTCATCTTCTCCTGCAAGTACCATCCCCTGGGATTCGATACCCCTGAGCTTCGCGGGTTCTAGATTGGCTACTACAACCACTGTTTTTCCAGTGAGTTCGTCAGTGGTATAGTAGGATTTCAATCCTGCAACTAGGGTACGTCGATGATCTCCCATGTCCACTTCCATTACCTGCAGGTGGTCTGCATTTGGGTGGTCTTCGACTTTCAGTATCTTTGCCACTCTCAGGTCCAGTTTTTTTAATGCTTCCATGAATGGTTCCTCCTTGAATATATCATCAATATCTATGTTTCTATAAAGAGGTTCAGGTTTCCGAAGCCGTTGTCCTCCTGTTGGTGGGACAAGGGCGTCTTTCCATGCTTTATCTTGTATGTCGCCTTCCATACCTAGGTACTTACGTAAAGTCTTCATTGAGTGAGGAAGATAGGGTTCACCAGCTATGGATAATGCCTTGACAATTCTGAGGGCAACATTTAGAGTCGTAGCGCATTTTTCACGGTCTTCTTTATATTCAGTCCAGGGTGCCCGCTCGTTAAAATATCTGTTACCCTCTCGTGAAAGTTTCAATAGAGCTCTTAGCCCGTCTTTGAATCTGCATTCTTCGATAGCATCACCAACGCTGCGAACACTATCCTCGATCACCGCAGTTGCTTCATTATCTCTCTGGTCTAACTTATCGGCCTTCGGTATCTCACCGAACCTAGAATGTGCGAAGGATAAAACACGGTGTATGAAGTTACCGAGATTGCCCACCAATTCTGTGTTGTTCTTTTCTGCAAAATCCTCCCACGAAAAGTTAGAATCCCTCAACTCTGGCATTATGGCGGTCACATAATACCTTATGGCATCCGCATGGAAATCTTCCAGCATGGCAGGCAAAGATACAAATAATCCTCTACTGGTGGAGAACTGCTTACCCTCGAACCTCATGAATTGGTTCCCGGGTACGTTATGCGGTAGGTTCAGTTCTTCGTCGTAACCCATGAGCATGGCAGGCCATATTATCGTGTGGAATGGTATGTTGTCCTTTGCCAAGAAATAATAATGGGGTGTATCTTCGTTCTTCCAGAATATTTCCCAATCGTTTCCAGTGTTTTCTGACCACTGAATCGCCGTGGATAAATAACCGATGACGGCTTCGAACCATACATATATCTTCTTTTCTTCGTAACCTTCGATTGGTACAGGTATACCCCATTCCATATCTCTAGATATCGGTCTGTCCTTGAGTCCTTCATCAAGCCAGCCCTTAGTGAAATTGATAACATGATTCTTCCAGAAATCCTTTGACTCGATATAATCTTCAAGGGCATCCTGGAAAGCGGATAATCTCAAAAAGAAATGTTGACTTTCCCGCAGCTCAGGCCTACCGCCGCAAAAAGTGCATTTTGGTTCTATGAGATCTTGGGGATCCAGCAGTAGTCCGCACTCGTCACATTGGTCTCCCTTGATATCTTCGGCACTGCACCTAGGACATGTACCTACGACATACCTATCGGGTAGAAATTTGTTACAGTCTGAACAGTAAAATGTTTCCATGGTATCCAAATATATGTGTCCCTTCTCGTAGAGTGTCTTGAAGAGGTCCTGTGAGATCCGCTGGTGTGTAGGGTGTGTGGTATATGTGAACAGTGTAAAATCTATCCCTAAGTCTTCAATGGCCTTCGTATTGATACGATGATACCTATCTGCCAATTCATCTGGTGCTATGCCTTCTTTTTCTGCAGCTGCAGCAACGGGAGTCCCGTGCTGGTCCGAGCCTGAGACCATCAGTACTTCCTTTCCTTGCAACTGATGGTACCTCTTGAATATATCAGGCGGCAGATAGCATCCGCCTACTTGACCTATGTGTATCGGTCCGTTTGCGTAGGGCCAAGCGACCCCTATGAACACACGCTTCATGATGCACGGATATGATTAATGTAAATTAAATTATCGGGTAAAGCGTTTTTGTATAACAATTTCTCACCACGGTATTTTTAAAATTTAAAAAACCAAAACATAAGAAGTACGATTATTACCGGCAAAAAGCGGCATCAGTCTGAACTTACGTGCGCAAATTCTAACAATGCACCTTTTCCAAAGAAAAAGGTGACATCAACTGGAATTTTAGAAAAAAATCCAACAATACATTTTTCTTGGAAAAATGCAGGCGCCGGAATCTGTCCAGAATAACTCGCTTCGCTCATTATTCCAT
>CAZAMQ010000076.1:2886-8969 GCA_964486225.1 uncultured Thermoplasmata archaeon
AGAGCTTCACTCGTCGAACAAGTTCTCACCCGTCGCCAAAAAATGCAGGCGCCGGAATCTGTCCAGAATAACTCGCTTCGCTCATTATTCCATACGCTCGTGAAGCAGAGCTTCACTCGTCGAACAAGTTCTCACCCGTCGCCAAAAAATGCAGGCGCCGGGATTCGAACCCGGGCAGAAGGCTTGGAAGGCCTTAATCCTAACCAAACTGGATCACGCCTGCATTAAGTTGAGTAAAACCGAATGACCATATCGGATATATCATTTTTGGTCGAGTACAAACCTCAAATTCAACTTTTCTCTACAAAAACTTTAAAACCGATGTTCTTATTAGCACAATCCCGTGAAGAACACATGACAAAATTCATAATAATCACGGGCGGCGTTTTATCAGGCCTAGGCAAAGGGATAGTAACTTCTTCTCTGGGTAAACTGTTGAAGTCACACGGTTTTTCGGTAACAGCTATAAAGATGGATCCATATCTTAACTGCGACGCCGGAACCATGAATCCCTTCGAGCACGGAGAGGTCTTCGTACTCAAAGATGGTACGGAAGTCGATCTCGACTTCGGTAATTACGAACGTTTTATGGACCTTGACCTTTGTGCAGACGATAACATAACCACAGGAAAAGTGTACAGGAGTGTCATCGAAAAAGAACGTTCCGGGGAATATCTAGGGAAAACGGTTCAAATCATCCCTCATGTTACAGACGAGATAATAAGACGCATCTGGAAAGTGGCAAATGATACTGGTTCAGAGATAGTATTGATCGAACTTGGAGGTACAGTAGGTGATATAGAGAGCGCACCCTTTCTTGAAGCAAGCCGACAGTTGCGTATGGAATTGGGAGACGACATAAAAAAATGCTTTTTCATACATACCACTCTTGTTCCCACTCTAAGTGTGGTGGGTGAGCAAAAAACAAAACCCACACAGCATTCCGTACAGGAACTGCGAGCCATAGGTATAGAACCTAATGTTATCGTAGGACGCGCCGATAGATATCTAGAAAGGTCAACCAAGAAGAAAATATCGCTGTTTTGCGATGTCCCCGTGGAAGCGGTAGTTAGTTCCCCGGATGCAAGCAATATATACCAAGTACCTTTGATACTCGATGAGGAAGGACTTGCAGATTATGTGATGATGAAGATGGGAATGGATGATGTATTAAAAGAAAAAAACCTCGATGCCCCTGGTCTGGGGACATGGAAACAATTCCTGGAACGATACGAAAACCCCGAATCCGATATAACCATAGCACTGGTCGGTAAATACTGCGATCTCAAGGACGCATATACGAGTCATGAAGAGGCTTTGAACCACTGCAGGGCTGAAACAAGGACCCGAATTAACATAAAATACATCGAATCCGAGGACCTTGAATCAGAGGAAAACATAGAGAAAATGCTGGGTGATGTGGACGGTATACTCATACCGGGAGGATTCGGTGTGAGGGGCATAGATGGAAAGATCAACGCTATCAGATATGCAAGAACAAATAACACACCATTGCTCAGCATTTGCCTTGGTTTCCAGGTATCCGTTATCGAATTTGCACGTAATGTACTCGGATACGAGGACGCAAACAGTTCGGAATTCGATGACCGTACCAAACATCCCGTAATCGATCTCATGGCGATGCAGAGGGGAATAGATATGATGGGAGGCACCATGAGATTGGGCACCGAGAAAGTTTTGATCGACAAGGGGACGAAGGTACACGACATATACAGTGCCGAGGAGATCGAGGAGAGGCACAGACACAGATACGAAGTGAACCTGGATTTCAAGGATAAACTAGAAGAAAATGGTCTTATATTCAGCGGAAAGTCAGTGAACAAAAAAAGGATGGAGATACTCGAGATACCGGAGCACCCTTTCTTCATAGGCTGCCAATTTCACCCTGAATTCACGTCAAGACCTTTGAAACCCGCACCCCTTTTCCTGGCCCTTGTCAACGCTATCAGAGAGCAGAAAAAATGAGAACAGGTGCTTTAATGAAGGTTGATGTGGTTGATAACGGCGGCCAATGGACCCACAGGGAATGGCGAGTATTGCGCTACCTCGGGGTCGAATCCGATATAATTTCCAACACCACTTCGTTAGATGATATAAAAGCTGATGGTTTAGTACTTTCGGGAGGTGCCCCTACCATCTCAGACAATTCCATGAAACTCGGAAATACGGATGAATATATCGAAATAGGTATACCTGTTCTTGGAATATGTGTGGGTGCACAGTACATAGCTAGACATTTTGGAGGAACAGCCAGTGCTGCAGACAATCCGGAATACGGTAAAACCATAATCCACGTAAAAGAGGAGAACGATATATTCCTAGGTATGCCCAAAAAATTCATCGCGTGGGAATCACACAATGACGAGATAAAGGAATTAGGAAGTGAACTAAAACTCCTTGCCAGCTCTGACACATGTTATGTCCAGGGATTCAAACATAGAACTAAAAGTATATATGGATTACAGTTTCATCCAGAAGTGGAACATACGGAATACGGATCGGATATGTTCAAGAATTTTTTGAAGGTCTGTGAAGATGACTTTTAGATATCTTCTTTAAAAAATATTCGTGAATTCTAGTATCAGTCGTCAGCTCGGGATGAAAGGATAACGCCAGGTAATTTTTTTGTTCTGCGGCTACTATGTAGTCTCCGAATCCGGCCAAGGGGGTACATCCGCCCCAGACTTTTTCTATCGCCGGTGCCCTGATGAAGATACATGGAAAATTGTCGGTGACTCCCATTATATCAAGCAAACATTCAAAGGATTCCTTCTGCCGGCCAAAGGAGTTACGGGCAACCCTGATGTCCATGAACCCCAGTAGTTCCGTATCCGTTCGTTCTACTGAATAATCTCCTTCCTTTGCCATTAATATCGAACCGGCACAGGTGCCCATGATGTTAAGCCCTTCTTTTGCACATTCTAATATGGTGTCTCTCATGAACAGTGAATCGATCAATCGGGATATTGTACTGCTTTCTCCACCCGGGATAATTAAGCCTTCTAGAGAGTGTATTACTTCAGGATTTTTTACCAACTGCACAGTTCCATCTTCTCCCATTTTCGAAAAAGCTCTTTTTAGAGCCCTTTTATGCTCGCTAACAGCACCCTGTACGGCTAAGATACCTATATTCATTACCATGGGATCATTTACCAGTATTTTTGTTCTACCATACGATACATTTATACGATAAAGTTATTATGGGGTATCGATACACTGTTAAAAAACTCAAAGATGAGGAAAATCACATGTGCGGCATCGTAGGTGTTTTAGGTACGTTAAAGGCGTCGTCTGAGATATATACCGGTTTGTATGCTATACAGCACAGAGGGCAAAACGGTGCTGGAATTTACATATCCAATGGTCATAACGGAAGATTGATCAAAGGTGCTGGCCTTGTGGGCTCATTATTCGATGAGGACACACTATTCAATTTGGAAGGCAGTTCGGGTTTGGGTCATGTGCGCTATCCCACGATAGGGTTTTCCGAAACAGTGGATGCACAGCCTTTCGTCACCCATAACCCTTTGGAAATTGCCATGGTCCACAATGGTAACATAGTTAACTACGGGCAGCTCAAGGAAGAATTTAATTTAGAACTTGAATCAAAATGTGATCTTGAACTCATATTGCACATATTTGCCGGGGAATTGGCATCTGAAGGAAAGGTAGATGAGGAATCACTTTTTTCCGCTGTAGGTAAGACCATGGATAAGTTGAACGGAAGTTACTCCATAGCCGCAATGATCCCTGGTTTAGGGATGCTTCTTTTTAGAGATCCCAATGCTTTAAGACCTATGATTTACGGAAAGCGAATATCGCTGGACGGAGTAAGCTATGCAGTGGCATCGGAAAATATAGTTTTAGATATATTAGGATATGAAATTCTAAGGGATATAAAGGGAGGTGAGGCCATATTGATCAAAGAGGATAAGACCATGGTCATCAGGCAGGTACGTCCTGAAATCCCCCGTCATTGCATGTTCGAATGGGTGTACTTCGCAAGAACAGATTCCACTATAGAGAAAACCAACGTTTACGAAGCACGATTGAGGCTCGGCAGAGAACTAGCCAAAGTATGGGAGAAAAAAGATTTACATATAGATGTTGTCGTCCCTGTTCCGGACACAGCTAGAACATTGGCTCTTTCCATGGCAGAATATCTGAAGGTTCCATTCAGAGAAGGGCTTTTAAGGAATAGATATGTAGGCCGTACATTTATCATGCCTAACCAGACATCAAGGGAGACGGCTGTGCGTATCAAATTGAATCCGATAATCGAAGAGGTAAAAGGTAAGTGTGTAGCCCTTGTCGATGACAGTATAGTCAGAGGGACTACGTCCAAAAAGCTCGTGAAGCTCTTGAAAAAAGCAGGTGCTAAGGAAGTACATTTTCTTTCAGGCTGCCCTCCGATAAGATCTCAATGTTACTATGGTATCGATATGCCGACTAAAAGGGAATTGACAGCCGCCAATAAAACTATCGAACAGATAAGAAGGACCATAGGTGCAGATTCATTGACCTATCAAACTATAGATGGGTTAGTAAGAGGCCTTAAAAGAGACAAAGACGAACTTTGCCTTGCATGCCTGAACGAGGAGTATCCCACGCAGGTTCGTGAAGACATACGAAATTATTTTGGGAAGTGCAGAGAGAGGGACAGGATGTCTTCCATGAACAGACCGACTACTTGAGTAACGTATCCAACCTTCGAGGCCCTATCGAAATTAACTTTGCGGGCACATCGGTTTCTTCTTCTATATATTGGATGTATGTTCTCATGTTTTCGGGGAGTCCTTGATACCCAATACTTGCTATATCGGTCCATTTCTGCTCTCTCCATCCGTCAAGGGTGATATATACAGGTTTACATCCGTTCAACTTCTCGATATCCGCCGGGAAGTGCTCTATCCTCTTACCCCTATATTCATAGCCCGTACATACCTTTATTTTATCTAGGCCACCAAGTACATCCAATTTTGTTATGGCGAGAGAAGTAAGGGAGTTCATTCTTACCGCATACTTGACCATGACCATATCCAACCAACCGCATCGCCGCGGTCTTCCCGTAGTGGTGCCGAATTCCTTTCCCTTTTCCCTTATATAGTCACCTTTTTCGTCATCCAGTTCCGTGGGGAAGGGACCAGTACCTACCCTGCTGGTATAGGCCTTGACAACACCCATCACTTCTTTTATCATTACAGGGCCCACTCCTGTGCCCGTACATGCATTACTCGCAACGGTGTTGGAAGAAGTGGTATAGGGATACGTACCGTGATCTATATCCAGGTGTGTTCCCTGAGCACCTTCGAAGAGTACCGATTTTTTCTTATTAAAAGCTTGATTAAGAACTACAGATACATCATCAACATACCTTTCAAGTTTCTCACCATAGCCTATGTATTCATCGTAGAGGTCGTCAACGTCAAATTCGACTTCTTCCTGGAAGATATTAAATATTTTGTTTTTTATAGGTACTACGATAGAAAGTTTGTCTTTTAATATTCGCGGGTTGTAAAGGTCAGTTACCCTTATACCGAAACGAGTTACCTTATCCGAATAGCATGGCCCGATGCCTTTCATAGTGGTGCCTGCACTGTATTTTCCCTTGAGCTTCTCTTCGAGTGCGTCCATTTTCCTATGATAGGGCATTATCAGATTTGCTCTATCTGACAGTATTAGGTTATCGGTGTTTATTCCTCTTTTTTCGATACTTTCGATCTCTTCAAGGAGTACCTTGGGGTCCACGACAAGACCGTTGCCTATGACCACCATTTTATCCTTACGTAGAATGCCCGAGGGGATTATATGTAATTTGAACTTATTATCACCGATTATTATGGTGTGGCCGGCGTTATTACCTCCTTGAAAGCGAACGATAATATCAGACTTCTCTGCAAAATAATCCGTAACCTTTCCTTTACCTTCGTCTCCGAATTGTGTTCCGACTATTACTACCGATTTCATAAGGATACTAGATGTATACGTATATTTAAGCTTTGTAATCGAGACTGTAGAAAAACGACAAGAATAATCGAGAGAACACTTCAATAGTTTTTTGA
>CAZAMQ010000077.1:0-8755 GCA_964486225.1 uncultured Thermoplasmata archaeon
CCAGACTGGCTTCGTCCGGGACCGTCCAGCTGTAGCTGCCGGTATCCGGAAGTCCTGTTTCGATGGTGGTCCAAGTCGTACCGGCGTCGGTGCTGTACCACAGGTCCACACTATCTATGGGATTATCGCCCTCCATGGTAGTCCAGGTGATCTCTTCTTGAGTCCCGATCTCCCAAACTTCGCCACCACCGGGTCGGGTAACCGTTATACCAAGGTGACCGGGGGCGGTGTACGAGAACTGAAAATCACCATGGCCGTAGACACCCTTAACCACCACATAGTATAATCCGTCCGCAACAGGTGTGTAATTTATATGTTCGTCGGCACCCATCGCCGATGTATTGCTTATATCGATTATCTCCGGGTAACCGTACTGATCCGGGACGCCGTACAGGTACAGGTCAAAGTCCGCAGTAGAGGGAACATCCAGGTAAAAATCGTAATCCTCGCCGGCATCCAGGTATACATTGCCGGCCCATGCCTTTCTTCCGTAGTTGTTATCCAGTTTCAATTCGCCAACCCAGGTATAATTTATGGTCGTTATATATGAAGAATAGCTCTGACCGATGTTCAACTCCCTCGTAAGGGATTCGATAGCAGCGTCGATGTTCATGAACCCATAGCCCTCGTGTATATCCGGTAAACCCCTGTTAACGCTCGGCCCGCCGGTATCAAAGGTGTACATCTCCCTGGGAACCGCGGTTTCTGTGGCGCTCATCAAGAGCGAGGATTTCACCAGGCGTTTGTAATGATGAGGATCACTGTTGTATTCCGCCCACCCACCGATAGAATCCACCACCAGCATGGTGGCACCCGCTACAGCCGGGGTAGCCTGGGATGTGCCCTGGAATCCGTACATGGACTCTATATCCTGAGGGATATGACCCCACTGAGTTGGCGGATATCCGCTGTACGTACCTGTTGACATGACCCCTCCTTGATACCTGATGGAACCGCCGGGTGCTGCGATGTCCGGCTTTGTGTAGCCATCGCCGTTATCCAGTAATCCCTTGCTCGAGTAGTAACTCAGATTTCCACCTGCTTGTGTTGCGGCAACACCGATCGCCGGTGTGTACCTGGCGGGATAGGATATGGAACCTCCCGGTCCGGCATTTCCCGCAGCCGCCACTATCATTATACCTGAGTCCCATGTGTTGTATATGGCATTCTTGACGGAAGAACTATCGCTGCCGGTACCGAGGCTCATGGAGACTGTGGTTATATGATGGTTCGCCCTGTTGGCGACGATGTAGTCCAAACCTTCGATCCATGTGGATGTACCCACGAACATACCTCCCGATACTATCACCAGTTTGGAGTCCGGTGCTATACCGGTGAAGGTTCCGTACCCGTCGGGTCCATTGCCGTCGGCGTCAGCCCACGAGGTAGGATTATGGATCTTGAACACGTATCTCATACCCTGTCCGAGATCGGCACTGATGGATGTGCGGTAGGTGACCACTCTGTAGAATCCCAATTCAGATGAATCAACATCATATGTTAAGGTGTTCCAGTTACGATTGGTTGAGGTCTTAAGGTCAGGTGTTTGGACGGGATCGTTCAGCCTTGCCACTTCTTCCCAGTTGACTATGTATTCTGTATTCCCGTCGAATACCGCTGGTTCCGGCACCTCTCCCAGGTACTTCAACGCGAAGTATGTTATATCACCGGAGTTCACATCTGCAAGATAGGCAAAATTCAACTCGATCTCACCGGGTTCATCCACGTAAATAACAGGTGGTTCGGGGTACTCTATCTCACCTAGAGTGGTTGACCAGCCGTGATGTGTCACCAATCTATCCTGGGCATCTATCTCGGCGAATCCCTGCGCAGACGCTATACCTGCGACATGCTGGCCGTGACCTCCGTCGTCGTGAGGTTCGGGGTCGGTACCGGAGGCGTCGTACCAGCCCACTATCTTACCGTCGAAATCGCTTTCGCCCAGGTAACCTGGTGCGAAAGCTGAGTGACTCGGATCTATACCCGTGTCTATGAAGGCAAGGGATGTGTCCGGGGATCCGGTGTACCCCAGGTCCGAGAAGACGTAATTCCTAGCTCGAACCATGTTCGAAGTTATATACTGGTGATACTCGAATTCCTTCTCATCTTCTATCTCCAATATACGGGGACAAGAGGATGCGTAATCATATACCATATCCCCATCGATGATACCCGCAAAACCGTATATCACATCTTCCCAGGGTCCTTTGGTTATCACTCCTCCGTGTTTCATAAAATTGTTAAGATCCTGGTCACAAGGTGGTGCGGACAGCAAAACGATTACTTCGACACCGCCATCAGCATGTATCAAAATCTCTTCAAGAGAGTCCGCAACACGATTTCTGTTCTTATCGTTATATGATACCATCTCAAAAAGTCCGGTTTCCTGTCCCGTTCCTTCGAATTCGTCCATAGAGAACCGAATTGGATCGATTTGTGTCCACCCACCTGCCAAAGCAACGAGGACGATGAGCAACGAAACCACAAGGGCGCATATGTATTTCATGTTACCTTTTTTCATGTTACCTTTCAAGCTATTGCCTCCTTACGGGTTAAATCAAAATCTTTCTAATTGTAAATAAACATAGTTGGTACATGTGACAACTTTACGTTTATTACGTTAAAACGATCACGGACATCATATCCTTATTTACAGTGCCCTTGGTAAGAAGATATTCTCACAGAGCATGGTTTTCCGCAATGTTATTATTCCACCAAACTAGTTAATCTTGATGATGTCCTTGCCTACCGTTCGTGAAAGGATCCTGCTCCATCTGCTCGCTTATACCTATACTGAACAGGCAGCGGTGGTTCCATTCGACATCTCACAACCGGGGATAGCCGAAAGCCTGGGTCTTGCCCGTTCACACGTATCAAAGGAGCTGATCAGGTTGAAGGACCATTCATCACATCTGGTGAGTGAAGATATAAGGCACGTGAAGGGCTCCCGGCGTAGAAGGAAAGTGTACTTTCTAACACCACAGGGAGTGATCAAGGCAAAGGAGTTAAGGGACGTATTGATGGACCTAATGATCACTGTAAAGGACGAAGAAGGGGAACACACGAGAAGATTGGGAGAAATAGACCAATTCCTCGATGAAAGAGATCCCGTGACCTCCGCTTTGAAATACATCAACGATGAGCTGATACTCGACCTGTGCAATCGGAGAGATCTTGAGGAATCATTCATAGGGCGAAAAAGCGAATTGGAGTTTTTAAAAAGGCAGATGGCAGATGTGAAAAAAGGCCGTGCAAGGGTGATTGTCATAAAGGGTGAAACAGGCATCGGCAAGACACGGTTGGTCATGGAATTCAAACCGGTGGCTGTGGACTTCGGATTCCGGTTCATAGAGGGCGTTTGCAAGGTAGAAACCGCCGACCCATACCTGCCTTTCAAAGAGGCTTTTTCCACATCAGGGGATATACATCTGTGGGATTATCCCTTGAACAGCGGTTTAGCAACTTATCCGGGATCAGAACTTGAGGACAGAGCGAATCTCGACGCGCTCAGAGAGGCCGTCTTTTACAACTCCGCAAAGATCATAAGGGATATATCGGAAAAAACTCCATTGGTCATCTTTTTGGACGATCTACATTGGGCGGATAAGGCCTCCCTAGATCTTTTTCGGTATATGGCTGAAACCTTTGGAGATGAGAGGGTATTGCTTTTGACCACCTATCGACCCGAGGAGATCGATATCGACCATCCGTTGTTGGAAACCTTATCCCGTATGTCCAGAAAGGAGATATACACGGAGATAGAACTTGAGCCCTTTGATATCGGTGCCATAAAGGACCTCATCGATGATACCACTGGATATCATATGCCGGATCCTTTTGCTGAATATATCCATAAAAAAACCGGCGGCAATCCCTTATTCATCAAACAATTGGTCGATGCGATGCAGGAAGAGAGGAAACTCGATCCGGAAAGAGGCGTCTATGATACAGATGATATATCCCTCACCATCCCCGAAGTGGTGGCAGGTATAGTGAACCGTAAATTATCACGCTTGGAACAAGGATCCAGGAAGGTACTCGATATGGGATGTATACTGGGGAGTAATTTTACTTATGAAGACCTCGAATCCGTATCGCAGATAAATGATATGGTTCTGCTGGATCATATAGATATACTCGTGGATCAAGGTATATTATGTGAAGATGTTGAAAGGGACAGATATTATTTCACCCACGAGCTGGTGCGAGAAGCGGTCTATGATAATGTAAAGATACTCCGGAAGAAGAAATTGCACGGTATTATAGCCGAGATGATGGTAAAGAAGTACTCGGATTCGGAAGAAAAATTATTCGATATCGCTCACCATTACATGAAGGCCGACGCCCATGCAAAGGCACTGAACTATTACATCAAAGCAGGGGACCGTGCCAAAAGCGTATATGCACATGAAGATGCTATCGCCCTGTACGAGAAGGGATTGAAGCTGGTATCAGGATTCGAGGGGGGTGAGAAAAGAGAGGTATCGTTACTCGAAAAGATCGGAGACACATATTCGGTACTGGGAAAATATGAAAATGGGCGTGAAAAATTCCGCTCCGCCTTAGATACAATCGGGGATGACGATGAACTTACTACAAGGATACTGCGGAAGATAGCAAACACATGGCTGATGCAGGGGAACTATGAAAAAACCATGGAATATCTCGAAAGATGTTTCCTCATGTGTACTGAGGATATGGTCGAATGGTGTGTTCTGTCGAACCTAAAGGGTTGGACGCACATGAAGACCGGAGAATACGGGATAGCTCGCAGCATTTTTATGGACGAGTTGAAAGCGGCTGAAAAACTAGGTGATAGAAAGGAGATATCACGGGCACATCACAATGTGGGCACCATAGCCCTCCAGAGGGGTGATTTCGACGAGGCGGTGGAGCATTTGAAGAACGCCGTGGATGGGTTCAGCGGCTTGGGTGAGAGGTTAAAATTGTCAAAATCCCTGAACAACCTGGGAGTACTGTATCTTCGGCGACACGAGATCGATACCGCCTTGGATTATCACGAAAAGAGTCTAAAAAATATGAATGAAGTAGGAGATATCCAGGGTATAGCGATGAATCTGAATAACATGGGGATCATATACACCATGATGGGAGATCACGATAAGGCTTTGGATTGTCACGATCGCAGCATGGATATAAAACAAAAGATAGGGGATTTGCAGGGTTTAGCCGAATCGTTTACCAATATAGGCGCTGTATATGAGCAGATGGGAGATCTGAAGAGGGCACTCCGGGATTACGATAAAGGTTTATCCATCTCTAGAGAGATAGGGGATAAAAGAGGGACGGCCGAACTGCAGAACGATATCGGTTGGATCCATAATATACAAGGAGATGTTATCGGAACTCTAGAGATGTTGAGGGAATCTTTACGTTTGCGGGACGAGATAGGTGACATACATGGACAGGCGGAATCCCACAGGAATATAGGTATGGTCATGTTGAAAATCGGTAAAATGGACAAAGCACCCGAACACCTTGATAAAGCCTTTGAACTGGCTAAAGAGATGGACGACCTAAACGAAATAGCGACGATATCATGTATATCGGGCGATCTTCACCGTCAAGAGGGTAACCTTGAAAAGGCACTTTCCTACTACGAAAAGTGTCTTTCATTATCCGTAAATATGATCGAAAAAGAACTATCGGTAACGTCGGAACTGGGGATGGCGAAGACCTACCTCGACATGGGAGAAGACGATATAGCTCTTGAACTAGTGGAAAGAGCTCTTGAGACCGCTGTCAAAGAGGAACTTAAACTGGAAATGGCCGTGTCTCATAAAGTACGGGGTAAGATCTGCAGGTTGAGAGGAGAGTTTAAAGAAGCGCAAAACGAGTTCTGGAAGTGCCGAGAGATACTCTCCGAAACAACCGACAGGGAAGAACTTCCTAAGGTCTACTTCGAACTTGCACGCCTGATGGACGATTGTGACGAGAGAGATACAGCGGACAGGTACCTGCAAGACGCACTCGACGGATTCTCGGAATCGGGCATGGTCTTCTGGATGGAAAAGCTGAAAAATTATAGGGAAAATAAAGTAACAACACAGGGATAACGTATTTATATGACGTGTTGATTAGCACACTCTAACTATAACTCCAGCATTCAATGGAGGTAAACAATTTGGCAGAAGAAGAATATCCAGACGATTTCAATTATATAGTCCGTTTGATGAATACCGACCTAAAGGGTGAAAAGCCCACCCTGTATGCACTCAGGGACATAAAGGGTGTCGGTACAAGGGTAGCCGAGAGTCTTGTAAAAAATTCAGGTGTTTCAGGTACAAAAAAGATCGGTTTACTAAGCAATGAAGAAATAGAAAAACTTCAAGAGTGTATTACGGAGTTCACAGAAAAAGTTCCTTCATGGTTTGTCAACAGAAAAAGAGACCCTTATTCAGGCGAGGATAAACACTTCTTTGGTCCGGATATCGATATGGCGTTTCGTGATGATATCAATCGTTTGAAAAAGATCAGTTGCTATAGAGGAATCCGTCATGAAACGGGTCAAAAGGTGAGGGGACAAAGGACCAGATCAAATGGTCGAACCGGTCTGACCGTGGGTGTACACAGAAGAAAGATGGCACAACAGAAAAAAAAACAGAAAGAAAAGAAGTGATATTACATGGGCGATCCTAAATTCAGCAGAAAAAAATACAAGAACCCACCTCACCCATGGCAATCCGAGCGGATCCAGATGGAGAACGATTACGTACGTTATTACGGGCTAAAGAACAAAAGAGAATTCTGGAAAGCTCAATCTGTTCTTAAAAACATCCGTGCTCAGGCGAGAAATCTTCAAGCAAGATTAAGATATGGTGATAGCCAAGCCAAGAGGGAGATGGACGATCTGATAGATAAATTGACAAGAAACGGATATCTGATGGGGGAAGAACTAACCCTTAACGATGTATTGAACTTGACAGTAGAGAATGTACTTAACAGAAGGCTTCAAACGGTAGTCTATCACAAGGGGTTAGCCAATACACCAAAACAAGCGAGACAGTTGATAACACATGGTCATATACATGTCAAAGGCAGGCGCATCACCATCCCCGGTTATATGACTAGTCGTGATGAAGAATCGGATGTATTTTATCATCACCTTTCACCACTTAATGATGAACTTCACCCCGTACGCCCGGACGAAGAAAAAGCACATACATTCATTCCTGAGCAGATGAAGAAAGACAAGGAGAAGGAATCCTTTAGACGCTCTAGGAGGAGATAATCATGGCAAAATGGGGTATAGCACACGTATACGCGTCTTATAACAATGTGCTGATCACTATCACAGATATAACCGGGTCTGAGACCATAGCAAAGGCAACAGGGGGGATGGTTGTTCGACAGGACAAGGACCAAGCATCACCTTATGCTGCAATGGAAGCTGCAAAGAAAGCCATCGACGAAGCGAAAGAAAAAGGTATCACAAATATACATGTTAAAGTAAGAGCACCCGGTGGAAGCAAGTCTCATTCCCCAGGGCCAGGCTCGCAGGCAGCTATCAGGGCTTTTGCAAGGGCGGGCATCAGGATAGGAACGATAGAGGATGTAACTCCCGTTCCTCACGATACCACACGCCCGAAAGGCGGCCGTCGAGGGCGGCGAGTATAGTCATAGTTAACGGTGGTTGTAATGAAGGTGGAAATACGGGAACTTCAAGAAAGAAAGGCAAAGATTATCATTTCAGATGCCAATCCCACGTTAGCCAATGCTTTGAGAAGGGTTCTTATCGCAGATGTTCCCAAACTTGCTATAGAGGATGTTGAATTTCATTTAGGGTCTATCGCTGGTAGGGAGGGAGATGAAGGTGAATATGAAAGTACCACACCGCTGTTCGATGAGATCATAGCACATCGATTGGGCTTGATTCCTATCCCCACTGATCTTGAATTGTACAACTACAAAGATCAATGTGACACATGTGACGGCGAAGGCTGCCCGAATTGCACTGTTATATACAGCCTGAACAAGAAAGGGCCGTGCACGGTTTACTCGGGAGATTTGATACCTGTGGGCGATAACGACCTGGCAGTTGCGGACAAGTACATTCCGATAGTCAAACTTACCAAGGACCAGGCCCTGTTGATATACGCTATCGCTGAACTTGGGACTGCTAACGAACATGCTAAATGGCAGCCTACTAGTGGTGTGGGGTACAAGTATTATCCTAGCATAGAGATAGACGAGGATAAATGTGACAATTGTGGAGAATGCATATCGGAATGCCCCATAGATATACTCGAGGAAAAAGATGGTAAGATAATCGTAAATGATTTGGAAAGATGCAAACTTTGCAATGTCTGCGAAGAAGAGTGTCCTAGGGGTGCCGTCAACGTTGTTGGATTGGAAAACAAGTTCATACTTAGGTACGAAACCGATGGTTCATTATCTGCCGAGGAAATATTAAAACAATCTCTAAATATACTCGTTAGAAAATTTGAAGGTGTGATAGATATGGTCGACGCCATCGATTGAATGTGAACAATTGAGTTTTACATGTGTATAACAGGAATTTTTTTATATATAGTTAATCTTAATCCCTTTACTTGATCAAAAACATTCTTTCACAACGAGTCGGCAGGAAGCGCCGCTTCCTGCAACACGCAAATTTCGTTCGCTTAGCGAGGGTAGCCAAGCATGGCCAACGGCGCAGCGTTGAGGGCGCTGTCTCATAGGGGTCCGAGGGTTCAAATCCCTTCCCTCGCACTTTTTATGTTTCTGAGTTAGC
>CAZAMQ010000078.1:0-8163 GCA_964486225.1 uncultured Thermoplasmata archaeon
TTTTTCTTGTGATTTTCAAAAAACCGAAAATCACTAATCTTTTGACAGGCTCTATCGGTATCTCTCTCTTGTCAACGGCAGTAAACAAATGAAAATGCCTACAATGACTGCAGCGACACCGAGTACCGTGGGCATGTTGAATAAGACCGTAAAGACCAATCCTAATAATATGAACATGATCCCGAGGAGCATAATGAACATCGAAGCAATACGGGTGGTATCGTACATCACCCAACCTTATGTTGTATGTAATTAATAACTTTAACCCTCTAACTTTTGGTCTTTGAGGTATATCAACAAAGATATCTGCCCCCTGGTGAGTGGACAGGCGTTGTTCATACCATCTATGTCCTCTTCTTTTAGTAATTTAAGCAGTAATGGTGATCCCTTGGTCATGAGCATTATCCTTTTCAACGCTTCAGGGTCAATGGGGCCACCTAGTATCTTCTGTGCTTCCTCCTCTCCCAATGTGTTAACCTTCAATTCCATCACCTTACCTTTTTCCATATGATCCCGATGATAGAACCTTTCGTACACCGGGGTACCTTCTCGTGCCGTAACGATGATCTTCAGATTATCATCTTTCTTAAGGCTGTCAAGGATCTCCGCCATCATATCCACTATGTCATCTTTCACGTGGTGATAATCGTCTAATACAACCAATGCCCGGGTGGATCTAAGATTCTCCAACACGTCCCCTTTCCCGCAGTCGCCTATCCTTTCGATAAATTCCGTGAATTTCTCCTCTATATATTTTCTATCCATACCCTTGATCCGTATCCATAATAGATGCCTGTCCTTAACGGAGTCTAGATACCGGCGGGCGATGCTTGATGTTCCTGCACCCCTGCTACCGAACATAACGATAATAGGGACTTCGCCTTGTAACCAGCTGTCTATATCGCTCAAGAGCCGCCCCCGCCCATACAATTTTTTGATCTCGGGCCCCTGGTCCAGCATCTTGACGGGGTCCTTGGGTCCAAGGATATCCAAGTCGAGTACATCTTTGGAAGATTCCATGATATTTATAGCTTTTAATAGATCTATCTTTCCGTCACTTTTATCCTTCACATCGGTGATGGGTAACACATATTTCTTACCCCTCTTGATCATTGTTATGTCCGTGTCTTCAAGTTGTGATATTATATCTTCGGCAGCCCTTATACCTTTCATTGTGAGGGTATAAGTTTTAAGTTTACGCCCACTGCCTTTAACATTTGCCAGATGCTCCTTCAGTAAGCCTTCGTCTATAAGGCCCTGCACCACCCTGGATACATGTGTCCTTGACATATCCACCCCTTCGGCTATACCTTCTTGTGTGACCTCCTTTGGAAAAATACCACCTTCTTTACAGTCAAGATAATTTCGAAGATAGATGAGTAGTTTTTCTTTGTACGGTATGGAGATCGTATTTGGCATATGACACACCTGATTGTATATATACAGGGGATAGTTAAGAACCTTTCTTATCCTCTAAAGTACAGTAGTCCTTGGTGTATGATTCGTGCTCCTCTAAATACTTTTTAAAATAGGACCGCCTTTGGGGCATGTATTCTTCCCTTAAGATATCGTACATGTACCAATCTATTCTCTTTCCATAAAGGTAGCCTGATTTTCTTGAAGTGCCCGAGTGGATAAAACCGACCCCTTCCAGGACCCCTCTTGCACGATGGTTAAAGGAAGAGGTCCAAGCTGAGACTCTGTCGTATCTGAGATGAAAGAACAGCATCTCGCAAAGTGCCAATGTGATTTCTTTACCCAGTCCTTGATCCCAATACTCCTTTTCGCCTATGAACGCCCCTATGGACGCGTTCCTGACTTCACGTGAAGAATCTTTGTATGATGCGAAACCGATGGCTTTATCATCTTGTCCCATCTCAATTACAAATTTGTGTTTGTCGGTATCCTTAAGGTATTCCTCATACTCCTTCTCGATCTCATCCATGTTCTTGAATACAAGTGGTTTACCCCTTGCATAGAGGGTGCATTCATGACAGTTTTCCCATGCTTCTAACAGATGAAGGTCTTCTCTTTTTAACGGTCTAAATCTTATCCTACCGATCTCCAGCATCGATCAATATTCCCTCCACGTATTATTGCATTTTGTACAACGGTATATCCTAGTTTCCGGTTCATCCGCCGCCCTGGTCTGCTCAAGTCGCCAGTATGCTTTGTTATTATCACATTTAGCACAGCGAACCTTCGTAGTTGGAAGAGTATTGACATCTTGGCTTAGTATAACTATCTCTTTTTCCTGCCTCTTAGCGGTGATCAGATGATGGTCTTTTGACTCGACTTTACGAGTGGCCCCGCATTTTTTGCATATCCATTCACCATCTTCGGCTTTCATCAGGGAGTTGCATTCTTTACAGAACATGTGATTCACTGTTGGAGTTAGCCTGCTCTCATATAAAGTTTATGTGAGTACGCATTTAGCTCAAAAGCTCCGCTGCTTTCTCCCTGTCTATGTCAAGAGCTTTAAGCATAAAATACAGACTCTTTCTAAGGATGACCTCTTCTCCACCCTGGGCAAGAAATTTTTCCATCATTATCGGTGCCTTGAAACGATAGCCCACTGCCATATCCGCCAGGTAACGAGCCTTGTTCTCCGGATCTAATTCTACGGCCTTATCGTAATGTTTTTCGGCCTTTTCAAATTTACCCACTTCGATACAGAATTCCGCCAATGCCTGGTGATAAAAGGGATTTTCGTCCATTTCTATAGCCTTCTCGTAATCTTCGACGATCTCCTCTGAATCTATTGTCGGAATCCCTAGGGCGGCTTCCGCCTTTCCGAAGTAAGCCCTGGCACTTTCTTCCTCTTTCAACGCCTTTTTGAACGCATTATAAGCACCCTCATGGTCAAAGTCGTTCAAGAGCTCTTCCCCTTTTTTAATCAATTGTTCCGAGTTTGTCATGATATCTAGTTATATACAAAACACGGGAGGGAAAATAAATCTTTCTCAGCAATCTTTAAATATTATCCTTTGTCCGGTGCAGCTTTTGCGGGTACACCGTACACCTTGGTCCTCGGAGCGACGTCACGGGTAACCACGGAACCGGCACCTACAACGGCGCCTTCGCCTATGGTGACTCCGGCTAATATTGTTGAATTGGCACCTATCTTAGCTCCTTTCTTTATCACAGACGGCTGTATCCGGGAGTCCATGTTCCTGTCGTTGATTATGCACACCATGGGTCCCAGGAACACATTATCTTCTATTATAGTTCCGCTTGAGAGGTAAACGCCGCTCTGGATGGACACATCTTTTCCAACGACACATCCCTCCTCGATTATCGTGCCGGATCCCACAACTGTTCTCTTCCCCACCCCGGTGTTCTCTCTTATCAGTACATGGTGTCCCGTTTGCACCATCTCGGCAAGGATGACTCCGGCGTATATCACCGTCCGGTCTCTTACCAGTGCGTGGCTTCCTATCCTGGTGGTCGGTAAGATACCGGTGTCATCACTTATCAGCAGCTCAGTGTGTTCTTTACCCGGATATCCAAGCAGCACATCCTCGCCTATCACAGTTCCTTTACCTATTTCCACAGGTCCGAATTTTCTCATGATATCACAACTCTATCTCACTGCCTTCCTTGAGAGATCGTGAGGCAGCCTCCGCCACCCGCATACTCTCTATGCCGTCCTCTCCGGTTATCAACGGCTCCTTTTTTCCATCCATGGAATCCATAAAATCACGCATCTCCCGTTTCAAAGGTTCCTGCCTCTTCACCGAGAATTTTCGTATGTTGTGCTCCAATGGTATGTCGAAGAGATTGCCGACGTCGTATTCGATCAATTGAGAGGAGGTGACCACCAAACTCTGTGTGATATAATCTACCTCTATGTAATCGTTGGAGCATGTTATTGACAATGTTCTTACCTTGTGTGGTGTGAGCCAGTTGACTTCAAGCACACCGGTGACCCCGTTGTTGAATTGAAGCATTATGTTAGCGTGGTCCTCGTAACCGCTGTTGTCGTAGCTCGTACCTCCCATGGTATATACCTTGACCACCTTTTCGTCGAGTAGATATCTCATCACGTCTATATCGTGTATCGCCAGGTCAAATATAACACCCATATCAGATACCCTGCTGGGAAATGAACTGACCCTCCTGGAGCTTATGGATATTACATCTCCTACGTTGCCCTCTTTCAGTAAGATCTTGGTGGTAGAGACCACCGGGTTGTACCGTTCTATCATGCCCACTGCCAGCACTAATCCCCTTTTACGTGCGGCTTCAACGATGCTTTTTGCATCCTCCAAGGACTGTGCTATTGGTTTTTCCATCAGGATGTTGATGCCTGCATCTACGATCTCTTCGGATACTTCAAGATGTGTACCGGCCGGAGTAGCGATGGTTACTCCATCCGGCTCCAACTCTAACATCTCGGACGTATTATTGAACCACGGCACACCAAAACGATTCCCCACTCTCTCGGCAACTTCCTTATTTGCATCTACCACTCCACACAACACTCCTAGATCATCCAGAACTCTAGCATGGTTCTGACCCATGGACCCTACGCCGATAACTCCTATCTTCATGGAAACGGTAGGTAATGTAAACGGGTTTATATAAATTTAGTCATCTACAGCGCTAAATAGTTCATGTAGAGCTCTCAAAGCCTTCTCCCTCTTTGCAGGATAAGCTTCCACCTTCCCTCTGAACTTTATCACGTAACCTCCGTCTGAAAGTGCGGGCTTTTTAAGATATACGCTTCCCCTGTCCAGCCTAAAGAAGAAGTTACAATCTTCGTCAGTCCTTCTCTCCAGAGTTTTGAACAGCGAATCTCTTATCTCCTCGGGCAATCTCATGAAGAGTTTTTTGATATCTCTATTTCTCGACACCTTGCACCGCATTATAGTTATGGTATTACCGTAATGTCCCCGGGTCATCTCCTCTTCGGTCTCTATTTCTTCTCCCAAGAGAGTCTTAAGTGCCTCCTTTACCCTTCCCGGGTCTTCCGTCGCATGACAGTACGTTTCTACCTCGATATAGTGAAATGTCATATCGTACCGTTAGTATCGACAAAATATAAATATCCTGCTGTCGTCCCGAGGGGTGTGATAAAATGGACTGGGGAATGAAAAACAGAATGTCGCAGTTGATACAGCCGGACGGTCGATGTCTCTTCCTACCCATAGACCATGGGTACTTTCAGGGACCGACGACAAAGCTTGAGAAACCAGGTAAGACGGTCGAACCACTTATGGAGTACGCGGACGCGTTGTTCGTCACCCGGGGTGCACTCAGAAACTGCATCCCACCGGACAACACGAAGCCCATAATACTTAGGGTCTCCGGCGGACCTAGTGTGATAGGCGAGAGCCTCGCCGACGAAGTGCTCACAACGTCGATAGAGGAGATACTTCGGTTGAACGCCACCGCAGTGGGCATATCCATATTCGTGGGAAGCGAGTACGAGACTCAGACGGTGGAGAACCTTGCGGTTCTGGTGAACGAATGCGAGGATTTCGGGATACCGGTGATGGCGGTAACCGCCGTCGGTAAGGAACTGGAGAAGAGAGACGCCAGGTATCTGGGCCTTGCATCACGGATAGCCGCCGAGATAGGAGCAAGGGTAGTAAAGACGTACTGGTGCGAGAACTTTGAGAAGGTAGTCGAGGGATGTCCCGTTCCCGTCGTCATGGCCGGTGGGCCACGGGTCGACAGTGACAAGGAGGTATTCGACTTCGTTTACGACGGCATAAGCAAGGGTGCCGCCGGTGTCAATCTGGGTCGTAACGTCTGGAAGAATAAGTATCCGGTACCGATGATCCGTGCACTTCGCTCTATAATACACGAAGGCGCCACCGCCGAAGAAGCGAACCAACTCTTCGAGGAATTGAAGGGCGAACAGTAGATGCGGGTCGCCACCTACTACAGCAACAGCGATGTTCGCGTCGAAGAGATGCCCGTACCTACCATAGGTACCGACGAGCTGCTGGTAAAGGTACACGCTAGCGGTATCTGCGGTAGCGATGTGATGGAGTGGTACCGTATCAAGAAAGCACCCAGGGTACTGGGCCACGAGATCGCCGGTGAGATAGCGGAGGTGGGTGACGACGTCGAAGGTTATGATGTGGGAGAAAAGGTCTTCGTATCCCATCACGTGCCCTGCGGTTCCTGCAAGTACTGTAGAGCAGGACATACCTCGGTTTGCGATACACTCAGAAGCACGAACTTCGACCCGGGTGGCTTTGCCGAGTATGTACGGGTACCTGCGATAAACGTTGAGAAGGGAGTGTACAGACTTCCCTCTTCCATGAGCTACTCCCAGGGGGTGTTCATAGAGCCCTTGGCATGTGTCGTACGAGGTCAGCGCTTTTTGGATGTGAGGCCCGACGACACCGTCATGGTCATAGGCAGCGGCATCTCGGGGCTGCTTCATATAAAACTGGCCAAGTCGACGGGCGTTAAGGAAGTGATAGCGACGGATATCCTTGATTATCGACTTCAGGTAGCGAAAAGATATGCGGACGTTGTTACAACGGATACCGCAGATCTTAGAGCTGACAAGGTGATAGTATGCGCCGGTGCACTTTCTGCCATGGAAGGTGCATTTGAGTCAGTTGACAGGGGGGGAAGGATACTGCTCTTCGCGCCACTGCGACCCGACGAATTTTTACCACTGCCGGTATGGGACTTGTGGAAGGACGAGGTATCAATAGTCACGTCTTATGCGGCCTGCGACAGAGATATAAAGAAGGCCGTAGAGCTGATATCATCGGGACGTGTCACCGTTGAGGACATGATCACGCATGAACTGCCTTTGGAGGACGCACAGAAAGGCTTCCGTCTGACAGCGGCGGGGGACAGCTCGCTGAAAGTGATCCTGAGGCCTGATATTTGAGGGGGAAATCTTTGGAAGGAAAAATCGTTATTTTCCCGCTGTCGTATCGAAGTATCGATGAAAGTGTGAGTTGACCATCCATGTTAGAATGATATTCATCACTGGCAGGCTCCACATATACACTTGTATACTTGTACACACATACATAAAAACATTTAAATAGAGGGGGGGGAATTTAAGTCTTTTCATGGTGATAAAAAAAGCGACAAAACCCATGGCATCGGTGATGGTGATAGTGGTGATCATCAGCTTAACTATGGTGTCATTCGGTATAGGAAATGTAAGTGCGAGCGAAGTTAGTGATGAGGATATTGATGAAACGCGTTCTACAACGTCAAGCGGGGTCGTAAGAACACCTGCTGAATGGGAAACTATTGATACTGTAGTGATAGCGCGTCAAAATGAGTATAGCGATTATTATGATGATGTAAAAGATAGTATCCGGGATGCTGGAGCAAATTATTTTAATTTTTATGTAGATGATGGAAAGGGGAATAATGATGCCAGTCCTTGGATTCGGGATTATGGTCCCATCACGATTATGAATAATGGTGTGAGAGAGTACAATGATCTGTTTGGTTATGAAGAACCTTTTGAGGGTATTTATCCTGTTCTAGATATTGTCAATGCTTTTGACAATGGTGCTACAGTTAATGTAGAACGATTGGGCATTGATGGTGGCGATTTCATGATCGATAGCGGAGGTATTTTTTACAGTGGAAACGATATTTCCAGCAGTGATAATCTACCTGCATACGGGATACACACTACACGTGGTCTTGAAAACTTTGGTACCCCTCCACATGTACATATAGACATGTATGCCAAATTGCTTGACGAAAACACGATAATACTTCCATCTGATGGAGGGAATCTCACTCAAGATGATATAGACTTTATAGATGATCTCTCAACATACTTCGAAGATGATGACACAGTGGCCAGAAATGGTGAGGCGTATAATACGATATATATTCCCATCTGGAGAGATAATGGCAATCTATATAATTATGCAAACTCATTGATAGTTAATGACCATGTACTACTACCTCAATTCGGCCATGATAATGATACAGCCGCCGAAGACGCTTACGAAGATGCAATACAACTATCTAGATATGATTATTCTATCGAAACTATCGACGTCAGTGATTTAATAGATGATGGTAGAGATGGTTTTATTCACTGCACTACAATGCAGATCGCAAAAGAAAACGCGGCTCCTAGCATAGAAAATGTAGATGTCAATATCGAAGATATAAACGGAGTATTTGATGTTACTATCAGTGCGGATATTACTG
>CAZAMQ010000079.1:0-6652 GCA_964486225.1 uncultured Thermoplasmata archaeon
GAGGTCTTTTATCTGTTTTCAAGATCCGGTTTTACCGAAGAGTTGATGGATCTCGGGAAGAAAACGGATAACTTGAAGTTGTTCTCACCGAAGGATAGCTCGATGATGGATATTTAAATCATAAATAAACCTTTGCAAACATGTCATTGAAGGATAGTCATATATTAAAGACCCTGCGAGAACACTTTTCTGAGCATCCTTCAGAAACAGTTCAATATTCTCAAAACACGTTTAAAATCTTGAATTACTTCGCTAAGCTGACGTTATAAATAGCGATCCGTTCATCAACCCACCACCATAATCCCTAATTATCAAATATAGTAGTTCCCCACCTCATCGAAATCTAAAAATACACTCACCCTGTCAACCGTCCTTCATATGTTTCGGAATTCCGAAGGTCGGTGTAAACTAAAGGTTTCCAGCAGATGTTTCGGAAATCCATATCGAAAGATAACATCGACCTGCCCTTTGATATCTTTTGAAGTAGATCATGTTCCCAGTAGGCCAACGTTGAAACACGGTGGTCGATGTCGGTAGGGTCCCCGTCCTCTACAAGTTCTACAATCTATCTAGGATCTCCCTTTTCTTGTTCTCGAATTCCTCTTCAGTTATCAATCCTCGGTCTTTCATGTCCCGGAGTTCCTCCATCGTGGCTGCGATGGACTCATCTACTACTCTAGGTGCCTGTTCCGGTTGAGCATATGCATTGGTAGGTTCGGATCCCCCGTGCTTAGGTTCGGAAACGGGAGCATCTTTTTTCATCAACAACAGAACTGCGGCTATCAAAATTACAATAAAGAGTATTACGGCCAGGATGATCCACCAATAGGATGAAATGAATCCCTTTTCAGGCTCGTCCGTATCAGATTCACCGTTACTTTCCTCCAAAAAGGGTGTGGCGCTTTCCTCGATAGATATGGCACCTTCTCCTGCAGCGTTTACCGCACTGACCTGGTAATAGTTGGTCTGGTCATTAGTCAAGCCGGTGTCGACATACGAGGATGTGGAACCGTCTACGTTGTGGTGAAGGCTTAAACTTCCACTAACAGTTCCCCGGTATATGTTGTATCCGGTTATATCGCTGCCTCCGTCGTCCGCTGGATGATCCCAGGATAGAGTTATCTCCTCATCTCCCGCAGATGCTTGAAGATCACGCGGTGCCGAAGGCACGGTGATTCCCGAAGTGGGAGTAACACTCACTTCGTCCGACCTGTTTCCTTCCCCGACAGTGTTCACCGCACTGACCTGGTAATAGTAGGTCTGATCGTTGGTCAAACCGGTGTCGATGTAAGAATAGATGTTACCTGCAACACCGTAATGATAACTAAGGTCACCGCTGGCGGTTCCTCGATATATGTTGTATCCGGTGATGTCACTACCTCCGTCGTCCGCCGGCTGATTCCAGGACAGTGTTACTTGTTCATCTCCAGCTCCGGCGGAAACGTTATGAGGTGCGGATGGAATCCCCACCGGCATAGCACTTACTTCGTCACTAAACTCACCTCCCCCCGCATCGCTCTCAGCAGTTACGGTGTAGTAATATGTCTGGCCGTTGGTAAGGCCGGTGTCGTTATAAGAAAATGTATTTCCGTCAACGTTATCATGGTAACTCAGGTTTCCACTTGATTCCCCACGATGTATATTGTATCGAGTGATACTACCGCCGCCATCGTCGGAAGGGGCATCCCATGAAAGGGATACGTGCTTATCACCAGGAACCGCTTGTAGATCTTCTGGCGCTCCCGGGGCTTCGATCATGGACCTAGCGTACTTCAGGTTCAGATCGCTGTCTTCACTGTAACTTATATATGCATTACCTATGCTGTCAAGGACCATGGACGAGTGACCGCCAACTGAATCGCCACTAGTGTCAGGATCTGCGATCCTCCATTCCGTACCGGTCCACCTGGCATATAAGAGGATGTTATTGCTGCCATAACGGGCATAACTGATATGAGGATTATCACTGCTGTCCAAAGCTATGCTCGAAACATCACCTATCGCACCCTCATCATCAACGGTTTCGATAAACCACTCAGCCCCGGTCCATCTAGCATACTTAAGATTGTACAATCCGGAGTGGCAGTAACTTATATGGGGATTATCATGGCTATCCAGGGCGATGGAGGTCCCTCTTGGAAAATCCCCCTCGTTTATGTTATCAACGTTTTCGGTGTTCCACTGACTGCCGGTCCACCGAGCGTACTTGAGATTCAAGTTTTCGTCATAATAACTGATATGGGGGTTATCGTCGCTGTCCAAACTTATTGTAGTGGACGTACCCACATCACCGTCGCTGTCCACAGTCTCAATGTCCCATTCGCTACCGGTCCATCGAGCGTACTTGAGATTATTGTTTGTACTATCTCGATAACTGATATGGGGATTTCCTGTGCCGTCAAGGGCTATGGATGTGCTTCAGCCCACCTCGCCATCGCTATCCACTGTATCTATATCCCATAAACTTCCTGTCCATCTGGCGTACTTCAGATTGCCGTTGGTATCATCATAATAACTGATGCGTGGATGTGAGTTCACATCAACAGCTATGGAATTGAAACGACCTACATATTCACCACTGTCAACGGTCTCGAAGTTCCATTCCTCCGCCCCCAGGGCGGTATCTAGCGATAGATTCATCGCCCCTACTATAAATAAGCTGGACAAAAGCACCGTCAAGCCCTGCGTAAATTTTTTTTTAGATATCATTTAAACCCGTCCATTTTATCGATATATATTATGTCATATCTTAATAAAGATTATGGTTGCTAAACTCAATGCACTTGGAAAAATCATTTTACTCCACACACCAAGAAATAGTTCACTATACTCATCACTATCCCATACCATTATCTTCAGGGAAGTATCCGAGTAGGTTACTTCGATCACTACAAAGGATACAACGGTCCAGACCAACCGATGGTCAATAGGTGATAGATGAACAACGGAAGTCAAAGAAAAAACCTATAATCAAGAAAGTTCCTTTACTAACTATATGGGAGATAAGAATCATCTTGCCGGTGAAAAGAGCAGATACCTCAAACAGCATGCGGAGAATCCGGTGGATTGGTATCCCTGGTGTGACCAGGCCTTTCGGAAGGCAAGAGACGAAGACAAGCCGATATTCCTGTCCATAGGATACTCGTCCTGTCACTGGTGTCACGTAATGGCACACGAGTCCTTCGAGGATGAAGATGTAGCAGAGCTGATGAACGACGCCTTCGTATGCATAAAGGTGGATAAGGAAGAAAGACCCGATGTTGATATGATCTACATGGACGTGGCTGCGGCGGTGACCGGATCTGGAGGATGGCCCCTGAACGTGGTACTGACTCCTGACAAAAAACCCTTCTATGCCGCTACGTACATACCCAAAGAAAGAAGATACGGTCGTACAGGTATTAAAGAACTCATAGTCAAACTGAAACATCAGTGGGAACATCAAAGAAAGGAGGTGATAGCTATCAGCGAACGCATCATCTCTTCCATCCGAGATAAAAACATGCCATCTGGAGATATCGATAACTCGACCATTGATCGAGCTTTCTCCTCTTTTAGGGCCGCCTACGATGATGAGCATCACGGCTTCGGCAGTGCCCCGAAGTTTCCTTCTCCCCATAACTTACTGTTTCTTTTGAGTTACTACAAAAGAACCGGAAATACAAACGCTCTGGAGATGGTGGAAAGAACGTTGGATGCCATGAGGTCCGGCGGTATCTACGATCACCTTGGGTATGGTTTTCACAGGTATTCCACGGATAACAGATGGAGGCTCCCCCATTTCGAGAAGATGCTGTACGACCAGGCCATGATGATACTGGCATATTCTGAGGCATATGATATAACAAAAAAACAAGTGTACAAAAAGACAGCACATGAAACCATAACCTATGTTTTGAGAGACCTACGTTCGGAAGAAGGTGGTTTTTATTCATCCCAGGATGCCGATGTGGACAATGAGGAAGGTATGTACTACACATGGTCAGAAGAGGAGATAGATAACATATTGGGAGACCGTGCTGCAGATTTTAAAAGATCTTACGACATCCGTTCCCAAGGCAATTATCTAGACGAATCTACAGGTAAAAGAACGGGTAAGAACGTTCTGTATCTGAAAGAAGATCCAAAGAGTATATCATCCAAAGAACTTTACGAGATGAAAGAGAAACTGTACCGGGAGCGGAAGAAAAGAAAGTCTCCCGGTAGGGACGGGAAGATACTCACCGATTGGAACGGTCTGATGATAACTTCTCTAGCCAGAGCGGCCAATATATTTGACGATAAAGAGTTAAGAAAAGAAGCGGAAGGCACCCTTGAATTCATCTTTAAAAACTCGAAAAATAACTTACAACTCTACCACCGCTATATCGAGGGTGAGGTGGGGATAGACGGTATGCTGGACGACTACGCGTTCTTGATTTGGGGATTGTTAGAGCTTCACCGTGCCGGTGGATATGACACATACCTGAAAGAAGCAGAAACTTTGGCCGATACCATGATAGAAAAGTTTTGGGACGAAGACGGTGGATTTTATTTCAGTCCATCCGACGAACTCCCTATACGAAAAAAACCGGTTTACGACGGTGCTTATCCATCGGGAAACTCCATAGCATTATTGGACTTGACACTTCTCAACGAACTCAGCGGAAAAGAGAAGTACAAAGAAAGGGCCGAAGAGATCATTTGGTTCTTCGGTGGAAAAATATCATCCTATCCCAGTAAATACTCTATGTTCCTCATATCCACTCTATACCTACTATGATTTGCCATAATTTTTATGAAACCATCGGGCATCGTGAACTGTAGAAGCATGAGATGTAGTGATTCAAGAAATTAATTTTATAGCCGGAATAACACATCGAAAACAGTCTGAACATGTTCGACCACTTTATCGACTAGGATATTTAGCTATGTGGGATCACTTGCATCCGTTTTACCCACTCATTGAAAACTGGATCCGACAATCGGTAAAATCCCCGTTTCTTCTTCTCTACTATCCCTACCCTCATCAGATAATCCATATAACCGGGAAGTGCTGAGAGAGGCATATTCACGTCTCGTGCTACATCTGATGCCCTTTTATGATAAGCCAGAGATAGGATGATATCCCCGTAAGTCCCCGCTTTCAGATTAAATCTACTAAGTGTCTCTTTGAATTCCATCTGTAGCTCATCTAGCATCTCTTTGTAACCCTCTTCTAGCCTTTCCAACGATATTTTTTCCTTACCGTATTTTTTGAATAGAATATAACCTAAACGCTGGGTATAATCGGGAAATCCTCCCGTTAGATCCATGAACCGGTCCATGGCATCTTCTTTCATATCAAGGCGCTCTTCAACGAAAGATCTAGTGATATCCTCGGGAAGTTTTTTTAGTTTAACCGTTTTTAATTGTCGATAAAATGGTGATCCCTCGCTATGTACTAGTTCTGTCATGTAGGTCACCGCAGACCCAGCTATGAGATACATACATCTTTTCTGATGTTGAACGATCGCCCTGAATCTTTTCACAAAATCATCTCCCCACCTGATTGCGATATCTGGGAATTCGTCCAGGATCATCACAAAGTATACATCCTTCTCTTTACCTATATTCTCCGCATACTCCAGAGATTTTTCCCACACATCTTCGCCTCCTTCCTGAAGCCCTATCCTTATGCTCAGATAATTAGCTATCGATATCTCCATTTCAGATGTCCGCGACAGCAAGTCAGAGGTCTTTTTCTTCACCAAGCTTTTTATCCTCTCCTTGTACCCCATATCTTTTGTCTTTTCGATGTATGCATCTTTGATCATTTCCCCCATCTGTTTACCAAATGTATGCTGCGAAGGTATGCCATAACAATCCATGAAAACCAGTACTATCTTCTTATCGTCTCTCAATTTCTCTATCAGGTTCCGTAAAAGGGATGTCTTTCCAATCCTTCTCAGCCCTAGGAGAGCTATATTGATCTCCCCTCCGGCTGTCACCTTCGAACAGTCGTGATACAGCTCTTCGAGTTCGCTTTCCCTGTCTATGAAGTATACGCCCGTAACCGGTTTCCCATATTTGAATGGTATATCGTCCACGAACAGATAATAAGTTTTACAGCATATAAGTTTTACGGCATACATTATAACTAAGTTGTAGAACATATATCGTCATAGGCATAATCTAAACTTTTGGGTGAACTCCATCTCTCGATCCCTTTCCTCTCCTGCCTTCGGTATCTTCTGGCAGCATCTGTTCATTGTCGGAAAGGGTCTCCGCTTTTATCCTGGGAAACCTTGTTTCATCCATTTTATTCATCCTGGAACAATGTGTTCTCAAGTTTATTAAATCACTTACCTATCTCTCACTTTAAAAAACACTTAAAAATACGACAAGTTGATCCGCAATTTCCCACACCAATTATCAACTACGGTTGGTCTCGAGCGTTAGAGACCGAGACCTAATCAGAATATCACGTTAATATTCTGATGGTTGTGAGGATTTTAATCCTAACATAATTGGAAATGCTATTTTCCAATGATATTTTAGAATTTTTTAAAATTCCGAAACAGAACGAAAGGTGAAATCCTGCGGGTTTTGAGGTTCACCAATCTCAATGACAAGGGATGAAATCCTGCGGGTTTTGAGGTTCACCAATCTCAATGACAAGGGATGAAATCCT
>CAZAMQ010000079.1:6752-7942 GCA_964486225.1 uncultured Thermoplasmata archaeon
GCAGTTATCAACCGCCGTTCATAATCGAAAACTGACGTAGATCGTAATGATCAAATAGCTATTTCATGTCCCTCCCGTTTTACTATTTATCACCGTTTCCCGAGTGAACATAAAAGCATAAATTATTTAAACAAATGTTCGTATAAGAGAACATATGTTCGATAAGATACACATATGGTCAAAATCCACATACAAGATCCTGGAGGTGCTATCCGCCGACCCGAGTGTACGCCTCCACGTAAGAGAGATCGCCAGACGTTCGGACACAAGCCCGTCCACTGCCAGCAACATCCTGAGAGACCTTGAACAGGAAAATATGCTTACAAAAGAGGTGGTAGGCAGACAAACCTTTTACTCGGTGAACATGAACAACCCGGTGATAAAACAGTTCAAGGTGTTCGATAATGTTTTGAACTTATATGACCTAGTCACCAAAATTAAAGATGTATCTGATAAGATAGTGTTATTCGGGAGTGCTGCCGAAGGAACAAACACGAAAAAAAGCGACATCGACCTGTTTATAAAAACAAGCAGCCTAGATGATGTAAAAGAAGGGATCAGAGAATTCGAAATAATTTCTCCGATCATAACAAGCCCGAAAGATTTTACGATATTCAAAAAAGAGAACGAAGCACTCTACGAAAATATAAAGAGGGGGATAGTATTGTGGAGCCGAGAAGATGAGACTGGAGAAAGCTGCCGAGCGCGGTAGGTTTGTGATGAGGTTGAAGTTGTTTAGGATTTCAACCTTTCCAAAGCAATGGAATAACTGTCATTTTCTGTTGACCATTTTACCAAATTATCACAGGGAAAATCAGTACATACGCCGCAATCGTTCAACCCTTTTTCATCTACACAGCAGCGGAGTATCCAGCAGGCGGGTGACCAGTGATTCATTCTGTCACCATGACATCCCAAGCAGTACGGGCCGTCATCTATGAATTCTTCAACACTCTTATCCTCTGTGATAAATCCTTCATCGATGAACCAATCCCTCACCTTTTCAGCCGTCTCACTATCGCTACTGGCCATGTAAATAGAGCATTCATGACATAGTAAACCACAGGCGGCGATTTCTTCTTCCAATTTCTTCACCTATATTGTATATAGCAGATATGAAGAGTATAAATGTTTTGGAAAGCCGTTAATTTCTATCTTTATCAGCTGCGATCATATGAACTATCTGGCTT
>CAZAMQ010000080.1:0-7940 GCA_964486225.1 uncultured Thermoplasmata archaeon
TTACTCATCTTGTGCTTTTTATCTTTCAGCGGTTCAGATATTTTCCACAACAACCGAGTGTTCCGATGTGATCGTCGTCCCTTTATGGTCGGTCACCGTCAGCGTGACTATGTATTCACCGGCTTGAGAGTATTCATGATACACGTACATACCGGATGAATCATTACCATCTCCGAAGTCCCAGTGATACGACACTATCTCTACCTCGGGACCGAAATCACCTAGTGCGGAGAAATGACACAGATGTACACTTTTGACGGCCTCTGAAACCGTATCATCTATATCATAACTTTTCCGTTGATCGGATCTATCGACCGTTTTGAATACTTCCCGCAAATAGATATCACGAGGCTCCGATCCGAACACGATCTCGACAGGGTTAGCACCTCTTTTAACGAAGTTTATAACATCTTCGCCCTTAGTTCCGCCGCAGGTAGAGGTGATAGATAACTCAGTGGTATATCGAATACTGTTACCGCTCCTTTGTTTCCTTCTTCACTCAACCGATGTACCGCACGTGCATAGGCCACCAGTACACTAGCTGTGAATTCCGGGTTGCTATCCAACTTCAGATGTAGTTCATAGATCTCTTTGTTATCACCCTCTGATCCGGTTTTTCCGATGCGGATAACATAACCGCCATGGGGCATACCCGAATGATCATTTTCTAGTTCATCTTCGGAGACGAAGTTTACCTCTGTTGAATACTTCTCGAAATAGTTAGGCATGGATTTTATCTCTCGCTCTATCCTTGAGGTATCAGCATCCTCTTCAGCCACGACATAGCAAACTCTTCGATGCATTTCATGTGATGGCAGGTCAAGTTCTTCTCCGGCTCTTACCTTCTCTACGCATTCTTCCATAGGGATGGTATACTGAACCGCGTCGGATACACCTTCTATCCTGCGAACTGCGTCCGAATGTCCCTGACTGACACCCGGCCCCCAGAAGGTGTGATCGCTTCCTTCCGGTAGTACGGATTTCGAGAGCAAACGATTCATGGAAAAAACACCCGGGTCCCAACCTATGGATATGGCACAGAGCTTTTGGTTTTTTTGAGCTACTCCGTTCATCTCGTCATAATATTGCGGAATATTTTCGTGATTGTCGTAGCTGTCAACCGTGTTGAACAAGCTTGCAAATTTCGGACCCTGTTTCGGTAGGTCGGTGGCGGACCCTCCGCAAAGGAACATCACATCGATCTTACCTATGAATTCTTCTGCCTGATCTACACTGTAAACACGGATACCTTTACCACCTACTTCCTTCGGGTCCCTCCTTGTGAATATCCCCACAAGTTCCATGTCCGAGTTTTGTTCGATCGCTTTTACAACGCCTTTGCCCAAGTTTCCATATCCGACTATACCTATTTTGGTCATCTCTTTCACTCCTTATTTTTAATATCTTTGTTTACTCGTTAGATCTTCCATAGTTTCCGCTTCCCTGATCAGTCTATGTTCGGAATCATTTATCAGTACCTCGGCAGGTTTTAGCATGGAGTTATAGTTGGATGCCATGACAAAACCGTATGCTCCTGCGTTCAGTACACCCAATATATCCCCTTCCGCTAGTCTCGATAGCTCTCTTTCTCTACCTAAAAAATCAGAGGATTCACATAACGGGCCCATGATATCGTATGTTTCCGTCTCTTCGTCCACACATCCCGTATGGATCATGTGGTGGTATGCATCATACATGGCGGGTCTTATCAATGTGTGCAGTCCCGCGTCCACCCCTGCGAGAGTTTTATTCTTGGTTTTCTTTATGGTATTCACTCTGGAGAGAAGGATACCGGCATCGCCCACGATATACCTACCGGGTTCCATGCACAGATAGGGTTCGCCCAGGTCGTACTGCTCTAGTTTTTCTTTGAAGCATCCTACCACTTCATCGGCAAAATGATCTAGGTCCATTTTCTTTTCGTGAGGTTGATATGGTATGCCTATACCCCCGCCGATATCGATGAATTCGAATTCGATCCCTGTTTTTTCTCTAATGTTTCTCACGATGCTCATCAATTTTTCAGTTGCTTTCCGGTGAGGTGTAGGGTCCAGTATACCCGAACCGATGTGCATATGTATCCCGAACCTTTGAACACCTGCGCTTTGTGCTTTTGAATAGGCTTTCACTATATCTCTTTCCAAGATACCAAATTTAGCATCATCTCCGGCGGTGATCAGATGTTTGTGTGCGCCGGCACCTATGGTAGGATTTACCCTCATGGATAAGATCTCGGGGATTGTTTTATCCAGTACCTTATCGAGTAATGAAAGAGAATCTACATTGATGACCACGTTGGAATCTATCAGGTACTCAAGATCATCATCACTCATATTCGTACCCGTGAATAGGATATCCTGCGGACGGAATCCCGCTTTTAAGGCCAGATAGATTTCTCCAACACCGACAGTATCCAACATCGCACCTTCTTCCTTTAATATCTTGAGTATTGAGATGTTCGTGTTGGATTTGGCAGCAAAATGTATTCTGATCTTGTGGTATCTTTCTTTTAAAGCATCATGCAGTCTTCCATAGTTGTCTCTGATCCTTGATCCGCTGTAAACGTATACAGGTGTTCCGTATCTTTCAACTATATCGTTGACCGATACTCCTTCGATCTTCAGGCCTTCGTCTTCTTTGCAACACATATCCGGGATCATATTTATTCTTCTCCTGTAATTAATCTCAATATGTAGTGTCATGGTCATTTCAAACACCCGCAGCTCCCTCTACAATCTTTTCATGAAAAACGCTGTCCGCCGAATGACCATTTATCCTTTGCTCTACAGCATCCGCAGCTTCTGCTAAAACTTCCTCGTCCAGGTAAATGCCGATGGTGGCTTTACTCGTGGTTACTTCTATTATGTTTATGCCCCTGTCAGATAGTTCCTCTGTTATCCTTGCGACCCAGCCCGGGTCATCCACGAATCTTGGGTGGGTGACCTCCAGGATGCCCACCCCCTCTCGATGACTGATAGCTTTGAACGAGTCCATGTTTTCATGCAATTCGGAAACTAAACTTTCCACATGAAATTCACCGAATATCGTTAGGGATTTTTCGCCACTGCTTATCCCCCTAAACTCCGCACCATTTTCTTCCACGGACGCAAAAATCGATCTCAGGTTTTGAACGTTCAGATCACATATCACAGTTATGGATGAAAGTCCATTTTTTTGTTTTAAGACACCGGCTGAAGAAAATTCTCCGACAACCCGGGTACCTTCGCTTTTTAGATCACCCGATGAAAACGGAACTATCCTAAGTAACTGACCGGGTAATTTGTATTTCAAACCCTGATGCCTTACTATCCTGGCACCGCCATGGGCAAGGGTGAACAGTTCTTCGATATGTATCTCTTCGATCTGTTTACAATTTTGTACCAGTTCCGGATCAGCGGTAAGAAGACCATCCGTATCCTTTACCAAGATCACCTCATCGGCTTCCAAACAATTTCCCATCACGAGTGCGGTGGTATCACTACCCCCCCGTCCTAAAGTGGTGGTATTGCCGTAGGTATCCCTCCCGATAAAACCACATATCACTGGTATTGTATCCCCCAAGTGAGGCTCTACGTACTGAATTATCTTTTTCCTACACATCTCCATGTCGGGAACGGCATCGTTACATCGACTATCGGTAATCAACGGCCATTCGTTATCACCCGGAAGGAAACATACCGATCTTCCACCCAACTCTCTGATGGCGGAAGCGAATACCTTAGCACTGGTCTGCTCGCCCATGGATATTATATCAGCATGATCTCTTTCGCACAAATTGATCTGTGCAAGTAGGTCCGCCAGCATATCTGTTGTTTTACCCATCGCAGAAACAACGACAACTATCTCATCACAATCGTAATCAACGACCATCTTCGCAGCTTTTTTAACACGATGTCCGTTAGACAGGTCAGCTCCGCCGAATTTGATTATTGCTCTTCTACTCATCTTCGACACCCCTTATTCTAACACATCCGCCATGGAAAATATTCCGGGTTCATCATGTTTCACAGCCCATCTGGCGGCATATAATGCTCCTTGGGCAAACACCCTTCTGGAAAAAGAAACGTGTTCTATCTTGATCATCTCGTCGGGACCGGCGATGATAAGATCATGGACTCCGGGAACACCACCGGTCCTTACGGACAGAACCTCTAATTCATTTTCCATCCTCGGAGAGAACCCCTCTCTCCCGTTGACCATTTCTGTGTATCCCCTCAGGTCTGAAATTATCTCGCTCAATCTTTTTGCGGTACCGCTAGGGGCGTCTTTTTTTTCGTTATGGTGTACTTCTGTGATGGAGAAGTCGTATCCGTCCGGTAATACATCGCATGCGCTCGCTAACCTGTACATCAGATTTATACCCAGAGCAAAGTTAGGGGCGAAGACAGCGGTCACTTCATTTGCTATTTCACTATGGATGGATCTCATCTGTTTTTTTGTATAACCCGTAGTACCGACTATGATGTTGATACCCGTCTCCGCAACTTTTGGCAGATTCGATAACTCCGCATCCGGTGTTGTAAAGCTGATATACGCATCGGCTTCACGGCACGCTTGAGGTATCTTCGACGGGGGCTTTATCTTCACTTCATGATCTCCTATACCGACTTGCTTTAGTGTTTTCCCGATGGATCTATGTTCTTCTGTTTCTATGGCACCTACTACCCTACAATCATTTTTTACTGCTTCCTCTATGATCGTTCTTCCCATTTTACCCAGGGCACCGGCTACGCATAATGCAACAGTTTCTTCAGTATGAGTCATGGAACAGACCGTCGGTATATTGAGGATCGTTCAACCGTTCTCCTACATCCACCCCGAAGAAATCCTCGATGGGCGAGAATAAGGTCGGGTCGTTATCGTAGGTCTCTCTTGCGGCAGCCATAAGATGTCCGAGAGCATTTCTTGTCAGACTGCCAAGTGGCGCTCTGGTCGGCCCCGACGGCATACCCAGTGTATTCATCAGCGTTTTTACGGGCACGGGGTTCCTGAATTTTACCTCCACGTCGCCGTACCTGGTACTTTCGCACGACTTAACGGTTACACACCCCAGCATGGGTGATAGGTTTTCCCGTATCTCCAAGGCTCTATCCGTTCGACCTTCCGATATGCAGTTGATCATCTCCGACATAGCTTCAGGGAAAATATTGGACATCACGGAAATCGCACCGCAGGCTCTTATCCTCTCGTTAAGCATTATTTCAGTGGTTATTTCATCGTCCCCCGACACTATCATCAGGTCGTCGCCGCAGAGTTCACGTGTAAGTATCATATTATCGATGTTACCGGTGGCCTCTTTTACGGCTATGACATTTTCACACTCTTCCCTTAAAAGTGCAATATCAACTGGATGCAGCATCGTTCCCGTTCTTCCGGGTATAACGTAGAGCACCAAGGGAATATTCGGCACATTTTTGGAGATGGGAACTACGTAATTATTCCGGATCTCCGTCGATGAGGGTGCATTGTAATAGGGGTCTACCAGAAGGGCGGCGTCCACACCCATGTCGTACGCCTCCTTGGTGGCACGTATGGATTCTTGAGTGCTGTTACTTCCCGTACCGGCCATTACAGGCGTACTACCGGATAACTCTTTGACTTTACCTATTACATTCAGATGTTCATCCCAGTCCAGGGTGGGACTCTCTCCCGTCGTGCCCACAGCGAGAAGGCCGTTTATACCGTACTTCTTCTGATATTCCACCAGTAAAGACAATGCGTTCATATCTACAATTCCTTCGTCGGTCAACGGCGTTACCAGGGCGGTCCAGCAGCCTTCTGTTCTCAAGTTCATTTTATTACCTCTTTTTTTGATTTTTATCGGGCTAAAGCCTGCTAATATTTAAAGATTGCGTTATTCGATAACATATTGCGAATTTCGTAGTAAATATATTTATACGCCGCTTACATTAGCCGTTATATGGGAAACCAAAAACTAGAAAAAAACCTAGATAGTATCGACTTGGGTATAATAGAGTGCCTCAGGGCGGATTCAAGGGAAAGATGGGTGGATATAGCAAAGAAACTTGGTACATCCGAGGCAACGATAAGGTTCAGAACCAATAAACTGATTGAAGAAGGTGTGATAAAGAATTTTACGATAGAAACAGCCCTTGAAGAACCCGAAGCCCTGGTCCTGATAAAGGTAGAACCTTCCTTGGCTTCCCAAGTACTTAAGAAGATCGGCAAGACCACGCCTGAGATATTTGAGACTTCAGGTGATTGGGATGCTGCAGTTAAGGTCAGAAAATCGAAAACATCCGAGCTGAATAAGACGGTAGATCAGATAAGGGACATAAAGGGTGTTACACGAACCCAGACGTTGATCAAGTTGAACGATCTTTTTTAGGGTTGGATAGTTCTACCTGTCCAATTATATTTATAACACGATGTGATATGATGCTTTATGGTATGCAAATCCAACTATATGTGTTCGGAACCGATAGTGGAATTACGCATTAGGAGGCGATGTAATGAAAGAAAAAATAACAGATGACCATATAACAAAGTATAGAGAGATAATCACACCAGCTGAAATTCAGCGAAAGCTTGCCCCGTCAGAGAAAGGGCTAAAGAATGTGGAAAAAGGCAGGATCGGTATCAAGGATATACTAGACCGGAAGAGTGTAAGAAAGATGATAATCATCGGTCCTTGTTCTATACATGATGTAGAAGATGCTAAAGAGTATGCTGGGAAGGTAAAAAAATTATCTGAAAAAGTAAAAGATAAATTTTTGCTAGTTATGAGGACATACTTTGAAAAGCCGAGAACGACGGTAGGTTGGAAAGGTTTGATTTCAGATCCTCATCTAAACGGTTCGAACGATATGAACACTGGCCTGGAAAGGGCGAGGGATCTGCTACTATATACCGCCGAGTTAGGTGTGCCCACCGGGACGGAGTACCTAGACCCTGAAAGCCCACAGTACATAGATGACCTGATATCATGGTCGGCAATAGGGGCTCGAACGACGGAATCTCAACCTCACAGGGAGTTAGCCTCGGGCCTTTCGGTCCCGGTCGGTTTCAAGAATGATACCGGTGGAAACATAAAGATCGCAGTAGATGCAGTTAAAACTGCTCAGCATCCCCATTCCTTTAGAGGTATAAACAAGGAAGGTAAGATATGTATCGCGGATACTACCGGCAATTCTTACTGCCATGTTGTATTGAGGGGAGGAAAGATGGGCGGTGATTACTATCCGAACTACGATTACTTGTCCATTGAAAGAACCATCGGTTATCTGGAAAAGGAAAATCTGCCAACCAACATCGTTGTTGACTGCAGTCACGGAAATTCGGGTAAGGATCATAATAAACAGCCCTATGTATTCAAACATCTTATAGAACAGATAGTGAACGGAAATCAGGATATAGTGGGATTCATGCTGGAATCAAACTTGGAAGAAGGTAATCAACGACTAACCGAGGATACCGATGGACTAAAGAAAGGAGTATCCATTACCGATGCATGCATAGATTGGGATACTACGGAGAAAATTATATTAGAGACATACGATAGATTGTAGATGTGAATGAAGAGTCGACGAGGTATGCACACATAATTAAGTACCTCACCGTCGAATATATCTATAGTGGTGAGTAAAGGAGAGATATGTATGAAAATAATTAAGATATTTGTATTGGGTCTGATTATCATGGTGGCAGTGGCGGGTTTCTCTTTTGCCACAGGCGTTATGTTTGCGAATCAAAAGAACATGTTTATGGATTGTGCTGATTTTAAGGAATGCGGATCACAATATTATAGATAGGGCTAGCGGTACGAGAGACCACCCGATAATGATCTACGATGTGTACGATCTACAGGCTATGGGTAGTGACCTGACTGCACACTATATGCACTAGCCAACGACATAGATACCACTCCATATCTGTAAAATCTATTGCCAATATCACGGGTTTACCAAATAATTGTTTTT
>CAZAMQ010000081.1:0-7569 GCA_964486225.1 uncultured Thermoplasmata archaeon
GAGATATCATCTTACATTCTATCGTCTGTCGAACATGTCATGGGATACTACACCGAGCTTCTTTATGGTATAGTGGGTGAAAAGGGCACACTGTTCGAAACACAGTGTATCGGAGAAGAGATCACTCCTCGCCGGAAAAAAACCGTCGTATAAAGGCAGAATCCGAGGTCATCAAAAGTCCCAATCAGTATGTGGTCTTGGGAGTCGAATCACCTGGTCTAGTTCCCTGAGCAGTGAAGGCGGCGCCTCCAGTTCATCGGTCATGACCAGTGCGGACGCGTATCGGACACCGAGCCACATGCGGGTAAATGCATTTACGGACGCTTTTAAGGTCGGAAGTCCTCTTCTTTTTACTTGACTCAGACGGGATTCTGCACCCAGACTAACAGTGTAGTCACCTGAGATCCCCTTCCACGAAGCATTTTTCTCCACCAAATTTTCAATCGGGTCATGAAGTGACAGGTTGAATCGTAGGGGGGGACCCGAATAGCTGAACGCCCTGATGCAAGTATCCAGGTCAAGTATTCTCATCTGCCAGTATGCACTAGAAACCATCTTATTTTCGTACTTGGAGTCCTTTGTTATCCGCCGATGTCGAAAAGGTCTTTTTAGAAGGTCTTGGAACTGTATCCCGGGTGACTCCCTCATTATGATCATATGAACCTGATCGGATAGTGATTTAAGTACGGACATCAGTTCCATGAACTGTTCTCTGTTCTGGTATGTCATCCACTGAACCGTGTACGGCCCTTGGTCCAGATTCTTGGTGCGTAAATAAATGTGATGTGATATTTCGCCTTTATCATCATAATATCCCAGACCGAAGCTGTTGCTTGGCCAGATCATCTCCAACCGAGTATCGGTGTCATGGGTTAAATCTACCATACCGTGATGCTTCATACGGTTCAAACGAGAGCGGTGTACCGCCTTCCAATCCTCCTTGGTTATACGTGTGGGTATCTTCACCTGTTTCTCCACTATCAGAGATGCGGGATCAAAAAATACCCAGTTCTCATAGCTGCCTGTACCGTACCCTAGCTGGTTGTAAAACCCCTGATCAAATATACCCAATCCGGACAAACATGCTCCCTCTTCGGCGGATTCAGCGATCGCTTTAGCAGTGAGTTTGGCAGCCAACCCTTGCCGACGAGCAACCTGACTAGTCAACACACTGGCAACCACAGAAAGCGGCAGATCATCTTCCATGTATCTTAAATTTCCAGTGGTTGTGGTCACATTGCATTCCGGTGTACCCTTTAGCTCTGCAACATAATTACCGCCTTCGGCTTCAAGTAAAATATCGAATATATCTTCCTTCCCTTTCTCAATCCATCCTATCTCTTTCCATATACGTATAACTGAGTCTCTATCTTTTTCCGGGTCGATGTCTCGGAGTACGGTCATGGTGAAAGATGTTTACAGGGTGTATAATAGGTTTTTTATTTCACAATCTCTCAAGTATCAACTTCTTCGCCGATTCCAGCGCATCTTGAGCTCCATCCACGAACTTTCCACCTCCCTGAGCCGTCCTTTCCGTACCACCGCCTCCGCCGTTGATCTCTTTGGCGGCTTCACGAAGTATCTCCCTCATATCGATCTCGATATCGCTGCTACGGGAGAAAACCAGCTGAACGTTGTCGGTAACAGATGCAACCAACACCACTCGATGCTCCTCTTCGGTGATCCTTTCGGCAGCACCCAACATCTCTTTTAAATCTATATCTTCCAGTACGGAAATAACGAACTCTATGCCTCTTTCGACTTCCCCGGGAACCAACCGGTCAACCAATGCGAGTGATCGGTATTCCTTCAGTTTATCGAGTTCCTTGCCGCGTTCCTTCCATTCCTCGAAGAACCTTTCAGCGGTTTCCGGGACCCTCTCCATATCAACATCAAAGGTATCGGCTGTCTTTACCAAAAGATCTTCCATCTCCTGGACACGCTCCACGGCGGCCATACCGGCCGAGAACATCAATCGAACTACACCATCCTGAATCCGCTGAGCGCTCAGCATCTTGATCAGTCCGATCTCTCCCGTGCTGTTAACATGGGTCCCGCCGCATGCCTGGGCGTCTAAATCGTCCACATCGGATATATGCACCACACGTATCGTATCACTGGTCGGCACACCTCCCTGGTACAGCTCGAACCCGAACCTTTTTTCCGCTTCGTCCCTGGTAAGTGTTCTCCACTCTACCGGTATATCTTGGAGTACTATCTCGTTAGCCCTCCGCTCTATCTCCATCAGCTGTTGACGTGTCACCCGTCGATAGTGTGAGATATCCAGTCTAGCACTTTCAGGGCTTTTATGCGCCCCCTTCTGCCATATATGTTCACCTAGTATCTCCCTTGCACTGCTTATTATAACGTGGGTCGCCGTATGATGTCTGGTAAGGGCGTTCCTTCTTTCTCTATCGATACAGCACCGTACGGCCTCTCCCACCGGGATGTCACCGTCGATCTCGTGGACGACGACCCCGCCTTCTTTCCTTACATGGAGAACACCATAGGTACCAGTTTCGGTTACCAAATCGCCTATATCACACATCTGACCGCCACCCTCCGGATAGAAACAGGTTCTATCCAGGATGACGTCACCTTCTTTTGAGTACAAGACGATGGCGTCCAAGGAACATCTGTTAGGATCTTCGTAATACAGTAGTTCTGTATCGGGTACGTTATAATCGGTTTCGAAGTCTTCTTTATCATGGGTTTCTGAGCTCTCGTGTTTCTGAGCTAATAGAACGTTGAAATCACCGGGTATTTCAACCGTAACCCCCAATTCATCAGCCATGTCTTCGACTATCGTGGGATGGATGCCGTGGGTGTCGTAGAATTCGATAAGGCTTTCCAGGGGTATTGTACTTCCTTCCCATCTCTTCAGAGAGCGTTTGACCAATCGTTTGCCTTTTTCAGTGGTTTCCCGATAGCGCTCTATCTCGTTTTCGAGCATATCGAAAACAACGGCCGTCTTGGACGTGTCTATTATATCGGCAAATTTTTCCATCTGTTTGTTAACTACCTTCGGTAATGAAATATTCTTATCCAATCTGTTTATGTGTCTGATCGTACGGCGTATCATCAACCTTGCCAGATATCCTTCAGCTACATTGGATGGTACCACTCCGTCGGTAAGCATGAACGCGATGGTTCTGCTGTGGTCCGCGATGGTATAAACCCCTCTGAGTTTGGTCAGCTGTTCCACTAATTGAGAACGCACTGGACGGTAACCTCTTTCTTCCATGATACTCACCAATCCGTCCATCAGTTCGTCGTCGGTGAAATCTTTTTTCAATCTTCCTGCGAGTTTGGTGTACTCTCCCAGCATATAACGGTATTCCTTGTCGTCGAGGGGATGTGGAATCCCGCATTCGGCACAGATGTAACCCACGATGTCCGGGTAAATAGAGTCGTATATAGTCGGTGCGCCGTCGGACATCCAAACGTAGCGTTCCAGTCCGTATCCCGTATCCACCACGTTAAGTGATAATGGCCGGTACATCTCACCGTTAAGATCCACATCGCCATCCGGATGTTTTTCTAAATTCATGAATACTAGTGTGGCGATCTCCAGCCCTCGAACATTGACTTCAAGAGAGGGACCGGCGTTTCCGCCGCCTATCCACGGGTGTTCCTTATACGCGATCTCATCGTCCCTAAGTCCAAGGTCGATAAGCATCTCGTGACAATATCTAACGGTTTCATCTTTCCAGTAAACATAGTTATCTTGGGAATTGAAGGCATGATGCCCCATCATCTCGAAACTTGTCATGTGCTTTCCCGTGCGCCCTACCTCTTCCAGGTCTGGCATCCGTATGCACGGCTGTGAAACTACAAGGGGATTTGCAGGGGGTTCAACGAGTCCCGAAGTTGCATGAGGTTGAAAATCGTAAATACTCGCGTGAACCAAAAAAACATCATCCCTCCAGCGGGCCACAACCGGGTACCTTTCTAAAGCAATATGTCCCCGGTCTGCGAAAAAATCCAAAAAATATCTTCTCATCTCTGCCGTAGTAAAGGGACGAGCAAAGGGTGAGTTATCTATGAACGTGAACTCGGTGCAAGGTGCATCCTGACATGTTTCCATATCCTTATCAAGGGTCCAGAAAGCTTCGCCGCACTCGGTGCAACGTTTGCGCACGAAGTTCTTTTTTTTGAAGAAGTCGAGTCGGTATTCATCCTTGAACATCGTCAGAATGATTTGTCTTCGTATTTATAAATCATTCGCTTTAAACACATCAATGTGTTATCTGCAAAAAATTTCGTCAAGTATATCGAGCATCGGAAGTTCCTCTGTAGTGTAAGTAGTGATTTTGATATTCCTTTTATGAGAGTCCACAGGAATTTTCAAAAAAATCCCACGAACTCTCGTTGACGCTAAGGATGAAGCGAAATAATTACAGAATAACATACCCGAAGAGTGAAACATGAAATACTTTAATACCTCCTTGGCCAATGCCGTTGACCATGAAACGAATCCGCTCCACGGATGCAGTCGAATTAGAGAATGGAAACCATTGTACACTAGCAGGGTGGCTACAGGAAGTGCGGAACCTAGGTGGCATAGCATTCCTTAAAGTACGTGACAGAAACGGTGTCTTCCAAGTAGTAGTGTTGAAGAAAGAATTAGGGGATGATTTTGACCACATAGTTAACATACCTCGTGAAAGTGTTATCACCATAGAAGGTAAGAAACAGGATACTGACCAGACGGATCTAGGTTACGAAATAATACCGATATCTGTTCGAGTCGATAGCGAGGCCGAGAAACCGTTGCCCTTGGGCATAATAGATAAAGTCGATGCTGAGATGGGGACACGATTCGACAATCGATTTTTGGACCTACGTAAAGATGAAAAAAGGACTATCTTCGAGCTCAGAGAGATGCTTTTCAGGGGATTAAGAGACTTTTTTAAACGTGAAGGATTCATAGAGATCAACACACCGAAGATCGCTGCCGCCGGCGCCGAAGGAGGTGCCACCCTCTTCAAGGTAGATTACTACGGTAGAGATGCATATCTCGCCCAGAGTCCACAACTGTACAAGCAGATGCTGATGAGTGCGGGCTTCGAGCGTGTCTATGAGATCGCACCGGCCTACCGGGCAGAGGATTTCGATACCATACGTCACACCTCGGAGTTCATTTCTCTTGATTTTGAGATGTCATTCATAGACAGTTCGGACGACGTGATGAATATGACGGGGGGCATGGTGGAGCACGCCCTGGGATATGTTGTGGAGCATGGCGCGGAAATGCTTGAAAAATTGGCTGTCGAGATCGAGATACCAAGACTACCCATAAGGAAGATACCGCACCACGAATGTCTTGAGATCCTTAAAGACCTTGGTAAAACATGGGAGGGGGACCCCGACGTTGACACTGAGGGGGAAAAGATGCTGGGCGAGTACATGAAGGAGAACCACGACACGGATTTTTTCTTCATCACCGACTTCCCCTCAAGGTTGAAGCAAAGTACATTCTACGCGATGAGAAAGGATAGCGATCCTGCATTGACCACCTACTTTGATCTGGAGTACAAGGGCCAGGAATTGGTATCCGGCGGTCAGAGAGAACATCGTTATGGCATACTAACCGGGCAGATGAAGGAGTTAGAACTCGAATTAGATTCTTTCGAGCATTACCTTAAATCATTCAAGTACGGTATGCCTCCTCACGGTGGTATAGGACTCGGGCTGGACAGGTTCGTACAGCAGATGCTGGATCTGGAGAACATACGGGAAGGTATTCTGTTCCCAAGAGATACCAGTCGACTTGAACCCTGATAACTTTCACGCACCCCCCTGTGGTATAGCTTTATATATCGCCCCGAGATTTATCGAAACATGGTTACCGGTATGTACGAACGGGAGCTTCGGGGCGTTCTATCCGGCGATGAAGAGATGCTTGCACACTTAACGAAGACGTGCAGTGAGGAGGAAAGACGGGATTATTATTCTATACTTGATATACCTTTCATGGTTGTTCGAGCCGGTGGCAGCCTCGGTATAGACCTTATAGCCATCAGGGGAGAGGTGTCATTCCCGATAGAGGTAAAATCATCGAAAAAGAACGTTGTGTATTTCAGCGATGAAGAAAGACTCACCGAGCAGGCCGAGACCATGATAGAGATGTGCACCATGAGTGGGGTTATTCCACTGTACGCATTTCGCCTGAAGGGTGAGCGCGGGGATAAATGGAGGATATTCACACTAGATATCCGGAAACTCAATAAGAAGCAGTGTGTTCTGAACAGAAGACTGCCCCACATCCAGACAACTGCCCATGGCAACTACAAGATGGATTGGTGTCAGGGGATGCCTTTACACCGTTTCATCGCCTACCTCAAACATCTCATGGGATAAGCCGATTGTTTTATTTACCGTATCCTTAATGGGGTAAACATGGAAATAATCCCGTCGATGTCCTTTAGACAGGAATGGCCCGTTGTAGTCAGTGATGGAATGTACCGTCCCCTGGTAGGTGCAGGTGCCTACGACAGCGTTAGCGAGATGATAGAGTATTTGAAGGGCTATGACAGGATATACCTACTGGATATAGACGCTATAGAGTCATACCGCCTGCAAACTGACGTTATCCATAGGTTGAGTATATGGAAAGAGGTATGGGTGGACACCGCGCCCAGGGACATCGCAACGATAACCGATGCCTACATTGCCGGAGCCGATAGAGTGGTGGTTTCCACCAAGAGGATGCCGTCCTTAGAACTCCTTAAAGCATCCATTTCTCTAAGCGATCGTATAATATTCACTGTAGATCACAAAGACGGTGTTATTTCACCCTCCAAGCATATAGCAAGTCTTGGAATCGACGGATTGATCGATAGGGCATTGGAGTTGGGAGTAGAGACCGTAGTCATCCTCGACCTTTCCGATGATGAGTTCAACTATGATATACTGACAGGACTACCGGAAGCGGATTATTCTTTGTACATCGGAGGGAACATAGTCGAGGGCAGGGAGATACCTGGTGATGTAGATGGATTGATACTGGGTTTTCAAGAGGTGGTAACACGGCAAAGCCGGGATTAAAAGAAGTTCTCGCCTTCATATTCCAGAGAAAGGGTACCGATCGCCTTTCCGCGGATGATTTCATATACGGCCCTACAGCAGAGTTGGGCTGGTTCTCTTCCAAGGAGATGAGAAGGCTGCTGGAGGTCGCAGAGAATGAGGGTTTTGTTACGGTCAAGAATGATAGCGTACACGCTATCTTCGATTACGGTGAAGTGAATATCCCCCTGGGGTTCAAGCCTACCAAAGATATACTGAAAACCGCCGGAGAACGCCCCCTTTTCCAGCGATTACTCGAAGAGATAACCACCGTCAGCAATAGAAAAAAACAGGATATACTCGGTCTTGCAAATAAGAAACAGGACAGCATCAATCTTGAGATCGAGGTGGCCCTTCTTTTGGTGGCTAGGGAATTGGAAATGGAGCTTCCCAGTAAGGACGTATTTATTGAGGAAGTGGAAGCAAATATCCTAGGTGAGAAGTGACGGTGTAGTATCCCATGACATGTTCGACAGACGATAGAATGTAAGATGATATCTC
>CAZAMQ010000082.1:0-7445 GCA_964486225.1 uncultured Thermoplasmata archaeon
GGAGTCAGAGAGGACCAGCAGGTGCAAGAGAGATATTCTTCCGCCGCTCGCTCGATGGAGGCGATACGTGGGAAGAGGAACAGCAGATCACGCAGCCAACGGGCGAGCACAAGTACAGGCCGCGTATTGGGGTCAGTGACGGCGGTGAGACCGTACACGTGGTGTGGATGGATGAGAGGCATCGCGATGAAACAACTCCACCTACCATAGAACTGTACTACAACCGCAGCGTCGATGGTGGTGAAACGTGGGAGGGCGAGAAAAGACTGACTGAAGCTCCATATGGTTCTGGCGGGCACAGTCTAGATGTCGAAGGTTCTACTGTACATCTGGTTTGGATGGACGAAAGGAAGGGATACGAACTGTTCGATATCTACTACAGGCGTTCGACGGATGATGGTGCGACATGGGACGAGGAGGTCGCTATCACCGACGATGGTAACAGGAATTCCGTACCAGATGTCGCGGTCTGGGACGGGAACGTGCACGTTGTTTGGCATGAGGATTACGAGATCATACACTACCGCAACTCCACCGACGGAGGCGGGAGCTGGAACGACCCGCAGCAGTTGGTTGGTCCTACAGGGTATGCCGGTAACCCAAAGGTAGCATCGGCAGAGGAAGAGGTGCATGTAGTCTGGTTCGACGATATCGATGGGGGCGATGAGATCTATTACAAAAATTCAGAGGATGGGGGTATAACATGGGGTGAGAATACCCGACTGACCTATTTCATAAATAGCCGTTCTCGTACACCCGCCATTTCCTTATCGGGTGACATGATCCACGTCGCCTGGCACGATGACCGTGACGGTGACTACTACGAGCTCTACTACAAGCGGAATCCGGATTTCGACGACGAGCCGATATCCGAGTTTTCTTCGTTGGTAGTGCCGGTGGTTGCAACGCTGTTGATAGTGGGTGTGGCGATCTCCATCCACAGGAAGAGGCGTTTTGAGGGGTAACCAGTCTACTTACGACACGTAAGACAAAGTTCACCTTAACTCAAACCTGGTAGGTTAAATGTACCGTGTGCATATTGGTTTCGTCACGGTTCAGTATTCGACTGTCCAGACCACAGCTTCATCGGCACTGTTGTACAGCCAGTAACCTTTACCCGGCTCGAACACGAAGGCCTCAGAGTTGTGATCATAGGCGAGATTATATTCTGCGGTAGCGTCGAAGTAGCCGACTATGGTCACTTCCGCTGGTAATCCGTGATTACCGCTCGTTGAACTGGGCAGCCCGACCATGTTCCAACCGGAGTACAATGTGATATCCGTGCTCGTGGGTACGTACCCTTCTACGGTCAGAGTGTCCGTAGCGCTCATGCGAATCCACATACCCATACGGTGATTCCATGCTTCCAGTGTGTTGAAGTGATCCGCCCTACCGGGCACATAGGTCAGCCACCCATCGGTTTCTGCATCGTAGTACATCAGCCGGTCATAGCTTCCCGATATCCCGTGGGTTTCATTTTCGAGGATCGATTCCAGTGTTACGTCGAGAGGTCCCAGATTGAATGACACAAAGTTCCAGCCATCCGCGTCTCCGCCAGCGTACAGTGAGATATCAAAGGTATCCTGGGTTCCATCCATAGCATTGTAAGCCACCAGTGCGTAGTCCTGGCTATTTTCACCGATTCCAACAGCATCATCGGCTATATTCTCTGCCAGCACTCTCACAGTGTAGAGCCCAAGCTCGACATAATCTGGATGTAAATATACGTTCTCCACATTGTTGGTATCGTCCCAGCCATCACCGCTGTAGTCAAAATCGCCCATCACCTGAGCATCCGGATATGTGAATCCGTCGTCAGATTGACCGTCCCCTGATAGGTCGAATGCATTACCCCGAATGATCTCACCGCCGGGGGTCTCCACTTCAAGGTTCAGGTCGTTTATGAGGGTTCTTCCATCGCCTGTTCCACCAGGGGCTTCTTTATCAGTCCATACGAGGCTGATCTTCAGTGGTTCATCGAGTCTATCAACGACGAGGGTGTGTTCATTTACCTGTCCACTACCGTTAAATATATGTTCTTGATCCGATAGATAAAAGGGTACCGGGTTATCCAATGGCCGTTCTAGTTTGGAAATATCCACCATGCCCCAGCCCTCGTCCCTATTTGGAACCGGCCCTTCTGTATTCCCATCCAACTGATTAGCCATGTTTATCAGTAAGCCCTTCACAATCGCAGGACTGGGATGAGAGTTGTGATTATACACGTACCACTGGATAATCACTGCAGCAGTACCTGCTACTGCTGGACTTGAAAGAGATGTGCCGGATATATACATATATGAATCATCATTATGAAGAGAATATATGACCTCTCCGGGGGCCACAACATCCGGTTTCACACGGTTGTCCTGTGTCCAACCCCGGGAACTAAAATCAGCAACATTCTCTGGATTATTCACACCTTCGGATGGATTGTAGTTGTGAGTTGCACCCACTGCTATTACATTCTTACCGACTGCTGGACTTTCGATGGTCGTATGATCCGGACCACCGTTTCCAGCGGACACCGTGACCGTCATGTTATAATCTCTTACTGCTTTATCCATCTCGTTCGCATTGGAGTCATAGGATCCCTCGGTGAAAAGTCCCCATGAATTGGAGTGTACTGATGCATCACCATGAACTTTGGCGACCTCAACACTTTCGTAGGGGTCGAGTAAGGGAAATCCGAATTCATCGAACATCTTCACAGCGAATAGTTCAGAGGAAGGGGCGGAGCCCTGACCAGCATAGTAGTCGTTATAAACAGTCTGACCGGTGCCTCCGTATGTATTTCCCGCAGCGCAGCCTGCCATAGGGGTACTGTCCGTAAAGTCATCTCCTCCCCAGTCTTCCGGTGGATATCCTCCGATGACCCGGTCCTGCAAATCCACGTGCTGAGAGTCCGTAGTCCCTCCGCCCAGTCCCTGGCCTGCGATGCCTATGACCACACCTGAACCATTGTAACCGATTTGGTTAATGTAAGAACCGTAGTCACCGTGTTTTCTATACGCAGTATCGGGATCGCTGTCTTCGTCGTCGAAGAACCACAGGCCACCCCCGATTATCTGACTCTGCATCTCGCAGTGCAGTTCCGGTTCGATATACTGGGAGATAAACAGTACATCGTTCATTCTGGCGAGATCATGCAGTAAATCCGTGGAGGGAACATAAACCCTGAATAAGTATCCACCGTCATTTGATACACGGAACGAAACCAAACGAACGTTTCCCATGAAATCTGTAAGGCTATCAACTCCTGCATCGGGTATAAAACCAATGTTCACCTTCCCAGGTTCTATACATGGCTGAAGTTTGAAATAAGGGTGATATATGCTCACTCGTTCAACAAAGTGTAGGTCGGATACCTCCTTGGCCAATTCCGGAGTCATCCTAACTCTGTACGCGTAGTTGTGCATGAAGTTCAACACCTGCACACCCATGCGTTCCAGAGTTGACCGCCAGCTTTGTGCTGTTGGTCCCAACATGTGAACGATGTACTGCCCTCTCTCTCCTGGCCTATAATCATCCACCCGCAGCTCTCCCGGTATATCAGGCTCGCCCTCGCCATAGTCGAACATCTCTCCACCTACATACAACCTGTTCCGATGGGGTGACATGTTCACCCGCAGGCCCTGCTCCTTCATTCTTTTTACAAACTCTTCATCCGCTCGCAACAGTACATGATCGTCGTATCGTTCGATCACTTCATATCTTCCATCAAAGTTCGATAGTTCCTCCGGCCTTTTCAGCTCGACCAGCAATATATGTTCCTCACTCTCTATCTCAACACTGGGAGCCGTATAAGCCCCTATCGACAGAACAGCCACTATCAAAAAGGTGATAGATAAGAAGGTCGGTAATTTTGTTCTACCTTCCATATGAATCCTTTTCAACCGCTTTGTGCTAGTAATGCATTCAAGTTATATATAAACATGGCGTACCTCAAGGTGCATCGAGTGTGTACTCAACCGTCCAAACGATGTTCGCTTCGGTTGGATTGTGGACCCAATAACCCTGTCCCGGGATGAAGACAAAGTTCGCAGGCTCGTGATCGTATGCGAGGTTGTATTCTTCTGTCTTGTCGAAGTAACCGATGATATCCACTTGCTCAGGCAGGTTGTTGTTCCCCTCGGATATGCTGGGATAGCCCACCATGTTCCAACCGGGTTCGAGTACGAGTGTTGTGGTATGTTCTTCAGGAGCATACCCGTAGATGGTAAGATTTGCGTCTTCGGTCATCCGTATCCAGAAGCCGTGTATGTTGTTCAGTACCTTCAATGTGTTGTAATGATCCGGCCTATCAGGTACATACGACTTCCATTCGGGAGAATCTTCCTCCGTAACATGGAGTATCTCCTCCCGTGCGCTCTGGAACGACAGTACAGTGTCGTAGCTGCCCTCGATACTGCGGAGTACATTGGGTACGGTGGTGTCGATGAGTACTAAGGGGAACGACAGGAAGTTCCAGCCGTCGCTTTCTTCGTATGCGGAGAGGGGTATTTCGAACTTCATCAAACCGCATACGGGGTCTATCAGGGGATATTTGTCCTTATTGTCACCACCATAGATCTCGTACGGTGTATCCCATACATATTCATCCAGGGGTTCGGCACCAGGGTACTTATCCTCGTAATCAGACCAATAGTTACCCCCTCCAACGAATCCATCTTCTCTCTCATAATCATCGTTCCACTCATTGTTTCCATTGTCCCACGCTTGGTTTATGTTTTCGATGAAATTGTTGTTGTAGATGAGGTTATTATCTGAACTTTCAGCTTTTACTCCATATTGATTGTGCAATATGAAGTTCTTGTATATCTCGTTGTAATCACTCTCGCCTATATGTATACCGTACTCTAACATACCCGATAGATGATTCCCTTCTATGATATTATCATTCGAGGATGTCATGTTTATTCCCACATTGATGTGTCCTTCAATGATATTATTCACAATCACGTTACCTTCGGAATCGATAAGAGTTATACCGGATTCATAGGGATGTATAATAACTTCTATTATTCTGGAGTACTCTCCTATATCAGAAATTACAGATATTTCAAGTTCAATCTCGCCAACAACTGAGGGAATCCATTTTCCTGAATAATATCCGTCGTTAGCAACCTGATCTGTGCCTATACCATCGTCTAGCAGCGTTATTGTCTTTTCTCCCGAACCGAAACTTACGGTCACTTCGGCGTCTATGATTGGATTTACACCATCGTTAACTCCAACAAAGATATCTTTTCCTCTCTTTATGTATCCTTCATAACCGCCCTCTATTTGTATCCGAACATGCATATCATCATCTGGTTCAGCAGTCACAGCGCGAGATGCATTGATACGTCCTTCCGTTATCAGCTTTCCTTCGAGAGCACGGATTTTATCCGAACTTGAAAGTATTGCATTTTTCAGTTCTATCATATCCATATTTTCGTTAGCAGATTTTATCAGTGCAGCAAGACCGGATACATGGGGTGCCGCCATGGATGTACCCTCGGAATGTTCGTAATTCCCGTCCAACACAGTACTGTTGATATCTACACCTGGAGCAGCAACATGTACGGTGTTGGGACCGTAATTAGAACCGTAATTAGAAAAACCTGCAAGTTCGTCGTCTTGGTCGGTGGCAGCAACAGAGATTATGTTAGTCAGATTATATGAAGCAGGATAAAAAAGCGCATGATCGTTATTCACCCCATCATTACCCGCACCAGCAATGAACAGTATCCCCTCCTCTCGGTGCTCCTTTATCGCATCGTACAGCGCTTGGCTATAACCAATACCACCCCAACTATTACTTGTGGCCACCAGGTTAGTACCTTCGTTTATTTTCATATCCAATGAGTACTCAAGGACATCAATGGAAGCACTCGTTGTGGGGGAATTCCCCATTCTTAGTGCCATTAGACTGACATTCCAGTTAACACCCACAACCCCGAGACCGTTATCCCCCACCGCACCTATGGTTCCGGCCACATGCGTGCCGTGCCAAAAATCATCCATAGGATCGTTAGGATCTCTATCTGGTGCTGCATTATATCCATGATAACCATCGGGACAGGTCCACGTATTATTCTCCAGGTCTTCGTGGTTGTAATCAATACCACTATCTATGACTCCAACAACCACCTCACCACACCCAATTGTAATATCCCATGCACCTGGGGCACCTATCTTATCCAGTCCCCACAAGCTTCCGTTTTCATAACCCGGATCGTTTGGTGTCCTTAAAAACTGATATACATAATCTGGTTCGGCGTATCGTATAGAGTCAAGTTTTTCGATTTGAGCTATAACTTCGATCACGTCATCACCATTGAACAAACGAATTTTAACAGTATTTATGAACTCCCAATCACGAACGATCTCAGCGTCAAATGTGTCTTCCAGATAATTCAACACTTCTGCCCTTTCATCTCCCAAATCTTTCAAACCTACTAATATCATATCTTCAACATATTCCAAATCTTCTTCTATATCGCCACCCACTATGATGTTGTCATTTATGACGTTAGTGGAGGATGGTTCTGGAGGTTCTATATTATTGGGATATTCTATCTGATCGAGATATATGCCATTCACATTATATTCTAGAATGTTGTTCTCTATATGATTATAAACAGAATCTACAATATCAATACCATAAGTATTCATTGAAATACTATTATTGGCTATAATATTATTGTTGCTTGGGCCGCCATATATGGAAAATGAAAAACGCCTACCAAGAGTGATACCATAAGTATTATCCAATACGATATTATAGGCGATAATATTTTTTTCTGAATGTTCGAGATAAATACCAGCTCTCTCATTGTAGGATACGGTGTTATGGATGATTGTATTGTACATTGCACCGTTAACATGTATGCCAAATCCACCTGTTGGATACCAAGGATGAGGACACATAAATGTATACTGTACTGTATTATAGGCGATAGTGTTGTCAGAGCTATCCTGAAGGTCTATACCCCAAAGGCTCTCTGTGATGTAATTATTCGTTATGAGGTTTTCTGCGGAGTTTTGGATTTTGATGCCAACTCTATTCAATAAGATGGTGTTGTTCGTTACATAGTTTCCAACAGATTCTTCAAGGTTGATACCGAATGGATTATACAATATATCGTTATTAGATATTTTTATGTCTTCTGAGCGAATAAGTCTTATACCATCATCCCAATTGAACCTCACTGTCGAATCACGTATAACCCCTATTGTCTGTTTGATGTATATCTCAGCGGCATCTCCCCTGTCATCTCTCCATACTACATACGCATACCCATCACTGTCTATGGACATAGACGGCAGCATCGCGTCTTCGGTATCGGGTGTCAAATACATATCTGTTACAACAACCTCACCATCTCTGCTGAGCACAGAGTACCTGATCCTCGAATACATAAATGTATCATCCTGCCACACAATGTACCAGTTGCCGT
>CAZAMQ010000083.1:0-6978 GCA_964486225.1 uncultured Thermoplasmata archaeon
TAGCTATTGCTTTTTATCATAATCGAAGCCTATCACTAAAAACTTGACAGGCTCTTTTAGTCAAAAATGATATATACACATCCTGCTATCTAGTATAGAAGTGATAAGAACATGTTGGATTTGGAAGCCGTAAGAGCAAGGGTAAACGATTATGATATGGATAAGGTCAAAATAGGCGTGGTTGCCTCACATTCAGCATTGGATGTGTGTGACGGTGCCGTAGACGAAGGCTTTCCCACTCTAGCCGTCTGCCAGAAAGGTAGGGAGAAAACTTATGATGCGTATTTTAAAACCGTACTTGATAAGGACGGAAGTAGAATTCGCGGAGTTGTGGACGAAACGTGGATACTGGACAGGTTTTCCGATGTCCTGGAAGAAAGATACCAGAAAAGACTGCTAGAAGAGAATGTGTTATTCATACCCAACCGTTCGTTCACTTCATACGCACCCCTTGATAGGATAGAAGACGAGTTCAGAGTTCCCATGGTGGGCAGCAGGAACCTTCTGCGTTCCGAAGAGAGGGAGGAAGAAAAGGATTATTACTGGCTTCTGGAAAAAGCAGGACTTCCGTTCCCAAAAAAGGTGGAAGACCCCCATGACATAGACCGATTGGTGATAGTTAAATTGAAGCACAAAGAAAAACGGTTGGAGAGAGGTTTTTTCACCGCTGCATCCTTTGATGAATACAAGGAAAAGGTGAACAATCTACTGAAACACGATGTGATCACAAAGGAGGACCTTGGGAATGCCAGGATCGAAGAGTACATCATCGGTCCAGTATTTAATTTCGACTTTTTCTACAGCCCTTTGAACGAGAAGGGCTATCGTACCGAACTTCTCGGTATCGACTGGAGATTTGAGACCAGTCTTGACGGTCATGTAAGATTACCGGCACCACAACAGATAACACTCAACGAGGAACAGATAGTTCCCGAATACACCGTTACGGGACACAACAGTGCTACACTAAGAGAATCGCAGCTGGAGAAGGTGTTCAAACTCGCAGAGATATTCGTAGATGCCACTAAACAGTATTACAGTCCGGGCATAATCGGGCCGTTCTGTTTGCAGACTTGCGTTGATAAGGATCTTAACTTCTATATCTACGATGTTGCCCCAAGAACGGGAGGTGGGACTAACGTACACATGAACGTTGGGCACCCCTATGGTAATACACTCTGGGGCAAACGAATGTCCACAGGTAGAAGACTTGCTATGGAAGTAAGACGTGCGATAGAGATGGATAGGATAGAGGAGATAGTAACATGAGATCATTAAAAAATTTACAGGAGGAAAAATAAATGGGATTTTTAGAAAATTTGCTAGACAAGGAGAAAAGGGCTATCAGCAAGGCAAATAAATATATGGATAAGGCTGAACAACAACATCGTTCTGGAAATGTACAGGGCGCAAAGGAGATGTGCGACAAGACTTGGGGCTACCTTCATAGTAAAGAAACTTCTTTCGAGAATAGGGATAAACTATCAGAATTATACGATAAATTAGGGTGGTTGTATTATCATCTCGGTTTTACAAAAGAAGGTATAAAAATGGAGGATGAAGCTTTGAGCCTGAACCCAATAAATGTAACCGCTCTCAACCACAAAGCGTTGATGTTGGCCGAGAATAATAAGGAAATATTGGCTTTGAAGATATTGAACGAGGCTCTCCGTATAGCCCCTCATAATATATACACTCTAAGCAACAGAGGTGATATCTTCAACAGGTTGGGAAGAACAAAAGAAGCAATAAGGAGTTATGAAGATGCCGTTAAGATTGCTCCGGATAATGTGTCTCTCTACGATAAGATTTTGAACATTAACCCCTGGGATGCTAAAGTATTGGCCCAGAAAGGATGGGCATTGAGATTATCAGGTAATTACGAAGAGGCGGTGGAAAATTTTAATAAATCGTTGGATATAGACACAAAACAGGAAAAAGTATGGCTTTATAAAGGTATTACTTTAAAGGACATGGAAAAAAATAACGACGCTGTTGTTTGCTTTGATAACGGTATCGAGATAGATCCTGAAAACAAACAACTATGGTTGGAGAAAGGTAAAACACTGTATAAATTAGGAAGAAAAGGGAGTACCTTAGAGGCATATTCACGGGCTTTAACAATAGACCCCGAAGATAAGGATATCTGGAACAGGAAGGGTACGATACTCTATGAACTTGAGAGGTACAGAGAGTCAGTAACAGCATTTGATAAAGGTCTATCCATAGACCCAAATGATATCAGACTCCTTACAAACAAAAAAGAAGCGTTGAAGCCACTGGGTAAATATGAAGAGATAATAAGGGTTGCAGATAAGATACTAGAGAAAAATCCCATGGATGCAGGTACACATTACGATAAAGGTATCGCACTTCAAAAGCTGGGCAATTATGAAGGTGCAATAAAACAATTTGAAGAGTCACTTACATACAATCCAAGAGACACCCATGCGTTAAAACACGAGAAGGAGATTTATAAGAATCTTGAGAGATGGAAAGATGTTATAAGAACTGCGGACCGTATTATACAGATAGATGAGAATCTTTGGGACGCATGGTTTGATAGAGGACAGGCATTTATGAAGTTAAACCAACCTGGCCCTGCACTTGAAAGTTTTGATCAAGCACTCAATCTAAAAGAAACTGATATTCCAACCTTAGAGGGTAAAAAGGAAGCACTTAAAAATTTGAACAGATATTCCGAGGTGATTCCAGTAGCAGATAGGTTGATACATCTTGATAAGAACAACATCGAGGCCTATTTCGATAGAGCCAAGAGCTATGAAAAGAGCGGGAATTTTGAAAGGGCTGTAGACGATTTCAAAAAAGGGTTAGCACTGGATCCGGATAGAGCGAATAACTGGAATGAAAAGGGTATGTGCGAGTACAAGATGGAGAGGTACGAAGATGCCTTACAAAGTTTCGAAATGGCGATCGGTACGGATCCGGATGATAAGCGTTACTGGAACAATTTGGCCCACTGCAAAAGTAAACTGAATCGGCATGAAGAAGCGATAAATGCATATGACAGGGCACTAAAATTGGACCCAAAGGATTCAAAAATATGGTACGGCATGGGTTTGGCACAGGAGGGTCTTCACCGTTATGAAGAGGCACTCATATCCTATGATAAGGCTCTGGAATTGGATCCCGAGAACGCCAAGATTTATTACAGTAAAGGTATAGCCCTCGGATGGCTAGACAGATATGAAGAGGCGGTAGATGCCTTCAGTAATTCTTTGAAATTAGATCCATCATACAGGTTCGCCTACATAAGAAAAGGAGTGGCATTGGCAGAACTCGATAGGCATGACGAAGCAGTTAAGGCATTTGATAGGGCGTTGTCGATGAAACCCAGGGATCTAAAATTATTGGTGAGGAAAAAGTATTCTCTTAAACAGTTGACCAGATGGAGTGATATACTTAGTACATGCAACGAGATACTGGATATTGATAGAAACAACGTCGCGGCATGGAGAGACAAGGGAAATGCACTGCGTAAGTTGGGTGAATCTGAGGCAGCCTTAAGGTGTTACATGGAATCCATCGAAATAGAAGAAAACTTGGAAGACCTGATCAACGCAAAGGATATTCTAAAGGAACTACACAGACCCAAGAAAGTGATTGAATTTTGTGACCGCATAATAAACTTGGACCCCGATAATCTTGCCGCTTGGCAGGACAAGGCATTGGGTTTAAAATTCATCCATAAAAGAGAGGAAAGCATACCCGTATTTGATCGTGCTTTGGAATTGGATTCCGCCTCTAAAAAGATGTGGATGAATCGGGGAATGGTCTTGGAACATCTTGAACAGTATGAGAATGCTATAAGGTCTTATAACGAGGTGATAAGTCTCGATGATGAAGATATCAACGGTATAAAACGGAAAGCTGAATGCCTATTAAAGATGGAAAGATGGGAAGAAGCTACAGAATGGTACCAGAAGGCTTTAGACTTTACACCTGAAGATACATACCTCTTAAATAAGAAGGGTAGGTGCTTGATAGGGCTCACTAATTATGAAGAGGCGGAAGAAGTCTTCGAGAAATCTCTTGATATTAATGACCAGGATGGGCAAACATGGAAGTACAAGGGGCTGCTAGCGGAGAAACTAGAGAAATACGAGGAGGCTATCAGCTCTCTTGATACCGCCATCAAATTAGGTGTGGACGACAAGAATGTTTGGACCACAATGGCGGAATGTTACGATTACCTGGGTCGTAAAACGGATGCAGTAACCGCCTACGATAAAGCTATTTCTAAAGATCCTGAAGATTCCGTCTTATGGTTTAAAAGAGGTGAACTTCTCGTAGAAATGGGTAATAACGAAAAAGCTGTCGAGAGCTTTGATGAAGCTATCTCAATAAACAAGGATTATCAAGAGGCATGGTACGAAAGAGGTAGGGCGCAGGAAGAGTCGAAACAATACAGAGAAGCTGTTGAGTCATTCGATAGAGCTATCGGGCTTAAAAATGATGATAAATATGCATGGAATAGCAAAGGCAGGGTTTTACTTGAAATGGGTAATTCGGAAAAAGCTATAAGGGCCTTCAAAAAGGCATTGGAGATAGACAGTGAGTTCGAAACAGCTAAAGAAGGGTTGGAAATATCTAATGAAAAGGAAAAGAAACGTAAACTCGAAGAGTACGCAAGAAAAGTATTGAAGTTTGAATATACTAGGAACAGAACTATATCCAAAGAAGAGGCATTCAAAAAGTGTGAAATACCATACAATTTTATAGATAAAGTCTTCAATTACCTCTCTGTAAGAGAGGGACTGGATATCAACGCACTTTCTCAAAAGGAAAGGGATAAACTTGAAGGTGCGTCCCGAACTGTTATTTCAAAAATAGGTGCAACTTCGAGAGATAGGCTTATCAGCAATGGAGTAAGACTTTGTGATATCGTATCGACCTACCCGGATAAAAGCATAGAAGAATCCAAAAGGGTACTGGAATATATCCGGGAGGTCAGTGAAATGGAAATACCTGAGGACCAGATAGATGAAAAGACTGAAAGATTGCTTAGGAAAAGAGTACTTGACCTTCCCCCTGAAAAACGCAACTTCCTTAACTTGGTCATCGATCTTAACATCGGCATATATCAGGCAAAAAAAGTCATGGTAGCACTGAAAAAATTCCAAGGCGCGGATTATAAACCTCCCAAGACAGAGATAACTTCTCTTGTACAGGAGGACGTTGTTCGAGGAAACGGTAAGAAAGAGGAGCCAGCAAAAGGTGAAGACGCGGTAAAGGATGAAAAGGCTCCCGAGGGTGAAGAAGAAAAAGAGTCCGATGAAAAGGAAGTTTCCGCTGAAGAAAACTGTTATTTCTGTAGTAAGAGTACGGAATACAAGCACGATTGCGGAGACCTACCTCTCTGCCAAGAATGCAAATCGAAGCATAGAGATGATATATGCCCCGAATGCGGAGAGGCGATCTATACCGTAAAGAAGAAGGTCGATGATGAGATGAGGCTTTAGGGTTAGAAGAAGCCTAGTTTATCCTTCTTTATCTCGATTCTCTTGCTTTCAAGATAGCTGTAAACCGTACTGTGTTCCGATCCTTCTAGTATCATCTGCACTGCCTTTCTTGCGACCCTGAGTTCCGTAGGTGGACCTACAAGTCCAACCGTATGACCATATACGCTCACATGACACTCGCTTAGTTCTTCTATCAACTGTCTTGTACGGCCCTCTCGGCCTATAACTCTGCCCTTCATCCTCTTTATGGCCTTATGGCTTTTGCCCACATATCTCTTTATGTCTATCAATTCAAAGTAAACGTCATCATTCAGTATATCTAGTGCCTTCTCCGGACTGAAGCCTCTACCAACGGCTTTCACTACATCTTGCACCTTCAATTTCATTAAGGGATCTTCAACATCTTCGGTCTGTATGTCTATCTCACCTGTGTTGGAATCTATATCCAATTCGCAGCCTGTTTTATCCTCTATCAGTTTCTTTGAGGACCCTTTCTCTCCTATCAATACACCGATTCTGTCCTTTGGTATTCTAATCTTTGGCATCATCAAGCACCTCTTCAAAGCGTATTTTATCTATTATCGATTCTCTGGAAGCTTCAACACCTTCGGAGGAGAAATATCTTGCAATATTGTCAACATCACGGTAGAATAGGTCCTGGGCTAGTGGGTGGGTAAGAGGTACCGCCTGGGATACGTCTATCATGTAAGGATGGTCATCCATCACCAATATATTGTACTCGCTGAGGTCGCCGTGGACTAATTTGACTTCACGTATGAGTTTACGTAGGTCTTTAACCACGTCTCTGTGTATCGCATTTACGTAATCTTCTCCCATATCCAAATGTTTCAGCATAGGGGCCGGTCTGTTGTTTTCTTCCAAACATTTCATCACTAAGACGTTCTTTTGGCAGGTTACGGGTTCAGGCACCCTTATACCTCCCTCATGCATCCTCTTTAGGTTAGAAAATTCTTTTTTCGTCCACGTGAATATCATCTTCCTACCTCTGCCCACTTTTTTAAAACGATAATCGCCTTCGATGTACTGTCTGTAATTTTTGAATACGGCGGTATTGATCCTCATTATCTTTATGGCAAGGGATTCGCCCTCTTTTGTCAAACCCCTGAATACCTTTGCCTCCTTTCCCGTTGATATGGGATAGTCGATATAATCGAACACGTCTTGTGTCATCAGTTTGTAGAGTACTTTGATTGTACTTTCATCGAAGACCTCGTTAACTGTCTTCCTGCCTGGTATCTGTATCTTCTCGTTGAGATCTGAATAATCTTGTCTGGAGCTCATTTACATGGTTACGAGGTATGGTAGTGGTTAAAAATATTTCCGATGATTTGACCTTAGATGTTTTTCATGTATTTCAAATTCCAAGATGACTTTGGTCATTCTTCTTCTATGGGTGGTTCGTCTTCCTGAGTGGACGGTTCTATGTCTTCCGGATTCGCCTCCTCTTCCGGTTCCATCTCGACTTCGTCTTCAT
>CAZAMQ010000084.1:0-6866 GCA_964486225.1 uncultured Thermoplasmata archaeon
TTGCAGAATAAGTCCATCGAAAGGGGAGATATGGTGATGGGTATTAGGTGTTTCGTTGGGTTTTAGCGTTGGGGACTAGGAGTGTGATGAAAAACCATCTATTACCTGGTCTGTGGAGCTGGTTAGAGCGTAGTCGTCTACCGATAGTGTGAAGCTGAGCACCTCTCCGCCAGGTCCCGCCATCGTGCCAGCGTCTCCCTTAACACACATTCCTAATGTCTTGTTCCTCTTAAGTCGGGGTCTGAACTGGCCGATGCTTGTACGGGCGGTGAACATTGTCATTTCCTCCGGTTGTTGCGGGTGTATAGATGTACGGAGATAAAACCGTTTCGTTGTTCTTTATCTGACAATAGTCGTTAGCCGTTAAGTATATAAAAAATCAATTGTATATCACTCTATATGTATGGGTTTAAAGGATTCTGTATTAGATCCTAAGAATCGAGGAGGTAAGATATTAGCCTTATTAATAGTATTCATACTACCTATTGCGTTCATATTCGGTGTTTTCTTTCTGCATCATGAACATAGACAAGTAGAGCATCCACCTCCCAGTATATTTTACAGTTATTATGTAGATTTGGAAATAGATGAAAATGTGACTTACACTCTTTATCTTCCTACATGGATCTCATCAGATGGTATGCCGATAAGTGATATTTTAGACATCGAGTTCAGAGAAGAGGGAGAGGGTAATGTTAGTATTGTGGAAACGGAAAATGGCCCTGCCTTGGCCATCGAATCACAGGGCTCGATAAAACTTCCTTTTTCCAGACGCGGTGGACAATTCGATGTATCGCCTGTACAACCATAGACTTTGTCCATGATGCTTGAAAACGAAACTGACTTGATATATCACGTATATTTCGATACACAAGAAGAGCTAACCCATGCGAATTTAACCATACAATATATTCATGTTTATTCTTATTTATGTGTTGCTGAACCAAATATGTTGTCAATAACTGCCGAACTAGAAGAGGGTTGGACTATCCATAAGGGGGGTTAAGATGAGAGATGAGGTACAACATGGAAAGCAAAAAAGTGACCTTTTTACACTAATGGATAACTACTGGCCATTGATAGTTGGTGTGTCCTATGCGCTAATTATCTTATTTTTGTTCTTACCGATGTACTATCTTGTTCATCGCCCATATAGTGGATATGGGGGTTATAGTCTCTATGGGGACGAAATTCAATTCATGATACTTTTTGCCTTTACTGTGAGTACTCTTTCTTTTTATGTTATGGTAAAAAAAATTGTATGTCCCGATAACTCGCCGCTGATTTCCAAGTACCTGATAATTTCAGGCTTCGTCCATACGGTTGTAGGTGGATTCTTGTTTATAACAAATCTTATTGATGTACTAAGAATACGTACCGGATATTACCAACTTACATACGTAAACCTCTACTCTATTCCATTTGAACAAATGCGTTTTGACATCATAGACCCTTTTGCAGAATGGGGTTATTTTTACTTAGTTTCACTATTGATATTTACCGGTGTGGCCCTTTCACTTTTAGGTATATTTATCGAAAGAAAACAAACAAATAGTAAAACAATAACCATATTCGGTACCATCATACCTCTGTTTATCCCGGTCCATATCGTCATATACATAGACAACGCAATCGTCGGATCAAATTTAGGTGTTCTATACGCTATAATAGTAATACCGGCATTATGCATAATCTCGGGTTACATTTCTTTTATAGCAGGTAGAAAGACAAACAATTAATAAACCACCATTCCATAGCCCGGCAGGTGTTTAAGATGGACTGTAAAGAAGAAGAGAACATGGAAAACTGCAACTGCAGCTACCCTGGGTGCCCGCGTAAAGGCGTTTGTTGTGAGTGCCTGGCCTATCACTTGTCTATGAAGCAATTACCGGCTTGCGCTTTTCCCGATGATGTAGAAAAAACCTACGACCGCTCCTTCAAAAAATTCGCTGAGATACATGGTTGAGATCGAGAGTTTTATCGGCGGTGGGTTTTCATCCAACGTATTCGTCGTTCACGGGAAAAAAAATTTTCTGGTGGACGTGGGTATCGGTACCGTTGCTAAAATACAAAAATACCTGAAAGAGAACGATGTGATCATCGACCGTATCATACTGACCCACAGACACTACGACCATACGGCGGATGCCAAAGAGATGTCCGTAGAGATCGGTGCACCACTCTTTGCAAGCCCGTCGGAGGCGAAGGCGCTTAATGAAGGTGATGACCATACCATAATATCTACCGCCTTCGGTCGAAAGATGCCGAATTTAAACGTTGAAACTCTGACGAACGATACGTATGCCGACTTCAAGATACTCTCCACACCGGGTCATACCGATGGCAGCATCAGTTTATATCATGCTGAGGAAAAGATATTGATATCCGGTGACACTGTATTCCCCAGCGGTAGTGTGGGCAGAACGGACCTCCCCACCGGCAATATAGCACATTTGAAGGAATCCGTAAAAAAACTAACAAAGATAGAGGTCGAATCACTTTACTCGGGACACGGTCCCGTCGTACCTGGAGGAGCAGGAAGACATATCAAAAGGTCCCTTAAATTTCTTGAGTATTACTAGGTGTAAATGATGGATATAGAGTGTGGAAAAAAAGAATGCGATGGTCGATGCGATCCTATGATCATATCAATGGCCGACGAAGTGCTCACCATGGGTGGGCTCATAGTCTATCCCACGGAGACTCTCTATGGTATCGGCGGTGACGCCACAAAGGAGGAAATTTTTCAAAAGATAAACGAGATAAAGGGCACGACGAGCAAGAAGATCTCGATCGCATATTCAAGTGTCGAGCATGTATTAGAATACTTAGAACTACAGCCGAAAGCATTGAAGCTGGCAAGGAAGTTTTTACCGGGTCCTCTGACGATAGTGGTGGATACTGAAGACGGAACCGTCGGTATCCGGGTACCGGACCATCCTCTAGCAAATAAGATAATAGAAAACTTTGGACCCATCACTTCGACTAGTGCCAACATCCACGGACGGCAGCCTGCTGTGGATGTAGAAACGGTAAAAAGTCAACTTGGAACAGATATCGATCTGTATATCGATTGCGGCAGAGCCCGGACGGATGAAGGTTCCACTGTAATCAAGATAGACGGAGAGATAGAAGTACTGCGTGAGGGAATCATCGAGAGGGGGGAACTGATTGGATAAAGAGGTACTTAAAAGATATATTAAAGCAGGTAAGGTGGCCAGGAACGCACTGGAGGCAGGTAAAAAAACGTGCGGCTTGGATGTGTCTTATTTTGACGTGGTGAAAGAAGTAGAAAAGATCATCCGCAAGGGAGGTGCTTTCCCGGCATTTCCCGTTAACGTCAGCGTGAATGAAATCGGAGCACATTACACCCCCTATCCCGGAGATGGAAAAAGTTTCAAAATGGGGGACGTTGTCAAGATCGATGTGGGGTGTCATGTGGATGGTTACATCGCCGATACTGCACTAACAGTTGAAATAGAGACGAATAGATATCGACAGATGATTCGGGCCGCTGAAGAGGCACTGGAGGTGGCAATCAAGACTGTACGTCCCGGGATACGTGTAAAAGAAGTGGGTGGTAACATTGAAGCGGTGATCAATTCTGCAGGATATAGACCTATCCGCAACCTTACAGGCCATAGGATGGAACGATATGTTCTTCATTCGGGTCTTTCCGTTCCCAATATTAGAAGAGGTAGGGAACGTATTGAGGAAGGCATGGTCTTAGCGGTTGAGCCATTCGCTACTGACGGGAAGGGAAAGGTCGAGAATAGCACAAAAGGAGAGATATACATATTACGTAGGCGTAGGAGACTCAAGAGAGATGATATGAAATTTTACCAGTGGCTCCATGATCACTTCAATACGCTTCCCTTTGCATCCTACTGGTGCAGTGCTTATTCAGATAATTATCTCCCTAAGCTAAATCGGCTGGAAAGGCGTGGCGCTGTCATGGCATACCCTTTATTGATAGAGGAAGCTCATGGGAGGGTATCTCAAAGAGAACATACAATGCTGGTCAAAACTGACGGCGTAAAGGTATTGACCGCATAACGGACTTATATATCATTGTCCCATTCTTCTACATATCCCTTGTCTTTCTTTACTCGATCCCAATCTCCCTCTCCAAATATTTGGGGTATCGTGTACGCGATTATCAGATCGACGATAAAAAAGGCCATCAGTGACGCAAACACTATCTTACCGGGTACACCAAAGGATTCCGCTCGCTCAACCATCACCGAGAATGAATCAGCCTGTACTGGATGTATTATCAATTTTCCAAGCCATAGTAATATACTGATAGAGAATAGCCAGACGTATACACGTCTCAATCTGTGGGAGATAGCCTCCCAAAAATTGATCTTAAAATGTGGTACTTTGAGATCCTCAGCGAGATCGACCATCCACTTTCTACTGGTCACCTTCTCTCTGGGATTGATAGACCGTGAGATAAAATCCCTTTCCAGTGCCCGAACGCGGCTGTGCCACAGGTTATAGTACATGAAGCGTCGAGCTTCTATAGCTAGTAAAAGAGCGATGAACACTATTGAAAAGAGTAATAATTCGTGTGGATTTGATGGAGTACTGTATGTCCATGTGATCAGAGCGGAAAGTAACAGTATCGCCCAGTTTGTCGTTGTATCGAGTCTTGAACGCCAGGTGTATGATCTCTGCATCTCCCCTCTGTACATATGCACGAGTATGGTTGTGAACTCTGTCACATCTTGATCATCCACAAAATCTTCAGGGTCAGGCGCTGTCATACGATAATGTTAAACAGATAGAGATATATAAATCTAGTCGTGTGCGGCTCCGATCAACTCTTCCAATGTATCGATACCTTCTCGTTCCATTATATCCGTCATCTCTTTGGAGATATGGGACGGAGCTTCCTTTCCTCTATAGTATATCGCCGAGCCTATTTCAAGTGCCGAAGCGCCGGCAAGGATGTACTCCAATGCATCTCTCCCCGTGGTGATCCCCCCGCAGCCGATAACAGGGATATCAACCTCCGAATATACCTCGTAAACACATCGCAGTCCCACCGGTTTGATACCCGGTCCGCTGTATCCGCCCACTTTATTTCCTAAAAATGGTTTTCTAGCCTCTACGTTTATTGCCATGGCTTTCAGTGTGTTTACAGCAACTATGGCATCGGCACCGGCACCCTGTACCGCAAGTGCGATGGCTGCTATATTATCGGCAGGGGGAAGTTTGGCATAGACTGGTTTATCTACAGATTCACAGGTCTTTAGGACGATGTTGCCAGCGGTCTCGGGTTCCGTACCAAGTGCGGCTCCGTAACCCTTTGCATGGGGGCAGCTGAGATTCAATTCCACGGCATCGACACCGGTTTCTTCCATGTATATGGCAAGGTCTGTAAAGTGCTCGGCGTCTGAAGCGAATATGCTACCTATAACTGGCATGTCTTCTACGAGCAGTAAAAGTTCCTTGATCTCGTCCCGAAAGGAATCCATGCCCTGATTGGGCAAACCCATAGCATTGAGAAGACCCGTATCGAGCTCCACCATGGTTGGATTGGGATGTCCTTCTCGGGGTTCAAGGCCGATGGACTTGGTTACTATCCCGCCGAAGCCGTGTTCTCGTGACTGTGATAGCGAAAGGGCGGTTTGACCGAGTATTCCAGATGCTAGTATCAACGGCGGCTCGAATTCGATGCCAGCCACATTTGAATACAATTTTACCATGATACCTGATAGTTAATATTAGAATTAAAGCTTTGGGACAACGGGTAGAAATATCAATGCTATAAGAAATACAATGGAATACATAGTTATTGTAATGATGAGTAGAGATCAAATTTTCGGTAAAAGAAAACATCAAATATCTAGCAAATATTTAAATACATATGATATGTATTGTAACAAAATAAAGAACTCCAACTTTTATTGGAGTTAACCTACCTGTTCAAGGAGGAATAAAAACATGAAAACAAAAACTACAATGGCGATATTTTTTGCAATAGTACTAGTGATATCAGTTTTTGCCGCGGTACCCGTTATGTCCTTTGAAAGACGAGAAACGGACATCGTGTTGATCGGAACCAGTGATCACAACAAGATAACGAACATAGAGGCTCTAGGGGGTAAGGTTATCGAGGTATACGATAATCATATTCTTGGAGAGGTTGATTTATCTGTGATATCACAGATAGAGAAAATGGGTTTGATGGTCGATAGACTCGGGCATCGAACGATGATATACGTTAAAGACCAAAGCTTCGATTTTACCACAGGAGAGCCTCAAATGCCCGATGAGCTTAGGGTCGATGAATACCGACCCCGCGTAAAGGGACAGTACATCGTGCATATGAAAGGACCTGTAGCAAGGAATTGGCGACCGACCCTGGAAAGCATGGGTGCAGATGCCCTTGAAGGCATGGGCGTCGAGGTGCTGAATTACATACCAAACTATGCTTACAGGGTTCGCATGACCCCTGAGATCGCTAGAAGGGTGTCAGAACTGTACTTTGTGGATTGGGTTGGAATCTATCAACCGTACTACAAATTGCAGACGGGCTTGGAACCAGGTATAGTGGATATTACATTAGTTCCGGGTGCTAGTTTCGAAAGTATTTCGGATGTGTCCGGTATGACCCCGGTTCTTTCAGTACAATCAATAAATCAGCTGAAATCTGCAGATTCAACACAGGTTCTTTCATTCGCCGAATTAGGTGACAGTGGATATCTGCTGACCGCTTTTGTGGGTTCACAAGATGCACTTTACGAGCTCGCCAGGGTACCGGATGTGGATTATATATCGAGATATGTAGAACCGGAGCTCCACGGAGAAGTAGCAACGCAGCATATAGGTGGCGGAAGCTATTTCTTCGATGATGA
>CAZAMQ010000085.1:0-6714 GCA_964486225.1 uncultured Thermoplasmata archaeon
TGTTCATGTGATCTCTAAAATCAGATGGTGTTTTAACTACATATAACTTTTCCTGGTTCGGTACCGATTTTTTTGCCAGATATGAACCAAAAAATACTTTTCACCGTAGCGAAATAGACGGCTGATAACATGGGTAATAGATGGAACGGCCCGATTGAGAAAAAGGGCAAGTACGTTTACGAGATACCGAAGAGTTATAAACAGAGCATGAGGACAAGGGGAGAGATATTTGCAGACGAGAGGCTCATAGAATCCATCGTCCGGGATAATGCACCTGAACAGGTGGCCAATGTTGCAACATTGCCTGGCATCGTAGGGGCCTCTAAGGCAATGCCTGATATCCATTGGGGTTACGGTTTCCCCATAGGAGGTGTTGCCGCCATGGATATGGATGAAGGAGTTATTTCACCCGGTGGTGTGGGCTACGACATAAATTGTGGAGTGAGATTGTTAAGGACAGACATTGAATTTGAACGTGTGCAGGGGAACATCAAGGCTCTGATAAACGAGATGTACAACAACGTACCTGCAGGAGTCGGTAAGAAGGCACGTATCAAACTCAAACGCGGGGAACTTAACCGTGTACTGGACTACGGGATCGAATGGGCGGTGGAACAGGGGTATGGCTGGGATGAGGATATACCGTGTACTGAAGACAACGGATGCATGACTCAAGCTGACTCTGAAAAGGTAAGCCAGAAGGCAAAGGACAGAGGTGAACCGCAGTTAGGTACTCTGGGAGGCGGCAATCATTTTTTAGAGGTGCAAAGGATAGAAAAAATATTCGATGAAGAAGCCGCAAAAATCTTCGGTCTCAAGGAAGGCATGGTCACCGTGATGATACACTCCGGTTCCAGGGGATGCGGGCACCAGATAGCTACGGATTACATAAAGAAGATGGAAAAGGCAGTACGTAAATATGATATCAAACTGCCCGACAGACAACTTGCATGTGCACCCATAAATTCGCCTGAAGGTGAAGATTACTTCGGAGCTATGAGCTGCGGGGCAAATTATGCTTGGACCAACAGACAGTTGATAATGCATTGGGTTAGAGAGAGTTTTGAAACGGTATTCAAAGAGGATTCAAAAGATATGGGTATGAGTTTGGTGTATGATGTTTGCCACAACATAGCGAAACGAGAAGAACATGAAATAAATGGAAAAAATAAGGAATTGATGGTTCATAGGAAGGGAGCGACCAGGGCATTCGCACCGGGTAGAAGAGAAATTCCGCATATGTATAGAGATATAGGCCAGCCGGTAATAATCCCCGGAGACATGGGCACTGCGAGTTATGTACTCTCAGGCAGAGAGACCTCCATGAAAAAAAGCTGGGGCTCAACGTGTCACGGTGCCGGTAGGATGATGTCAAGAACTGGCGCACGACGTAAGTTTAGAGCCAACCAGGTGGTGAAAGAATTGAATGATAAAGGTATATATGTTAAAGCGGCTAGCAAGGATGTACTGAAAGAGGAAAGTTCCGGTGCATACAAGGACATCAACAGGGTTGTGGAGATCACACATAACGCCGGCCTGTCCAAGATAGTTGCTAAGATGGTGCCCATAGGGGTAATGAAAGGTTGATCGCGTTTTTTTCACACAAAAATTTCTTATACCCAAGCATATCTCAAAGTGGTAATAGGTGGATAAATACATGCAAAGTAAATTATTAGCGGTTTTCGCCGTCTGTTTGATGCTCGTGAGTGTCGTTCTCACAACCCATTTAGTTGGTGGTGGAGTGGACCTTGAGAATCCATGGCCCATGGTCGGTGGCGACCTACAAAACACAGGGAGGAGCGATAGAGATACATCCCATGTGAGTGGAGAAGAGCGTTGGAACCTCACCATTGAGGAAGGACTTATAGGAGACACATCTCCCGTTGTCGATTATGATGATCATATTTACTTTTCCGCAGGCCCGATTCTAGTGTCCGTTAACCGTTCTGGAGTAAGGAGATGGGATTTTTTTAATGAGGCGGGAGAATTAAGTGCCCCTTGCCTGGGACCCGACGGTACCGTCTACGTTGGATCAAGAAATGAAGAGAAGTTATATGCCCTAGACAGAGATGATGGCAGTGTTTTGTGGGAATTCAATACCATAGGAGGCATAACAACGCCACCAGTAATAAGTCCTGTAAATGTGATATATTTCTCTTCTTATTTCGATGAGGATAATTCGGCTCGTATATATGCATTGGGCACTAACGGCAATCTCAGGTGGAAATATAATCTTCCAGAAGAAGAAGAAGTAAATTCAACCAAGGTAAATTCAAGGGTAGCAATAGGTCCTGATGGTGAGATTTACTTTAGCTCCTTTGATAACCATGTTTATGCGTTAAACAGGCATGGAAATCTTATATGGAGAAAAGATCCAGCTCCGGATTGGGGTGTTTCGGCAGAGATATTATCATCACCGGCAGTTCGAGACGGAGTAATATATGTAGGTATGATTAACGGTCTTTCCGCCTTGGATACCAGTACAGGTGAAACCATCTGGCATTTCCCCGATGAAAGGCATGAAGAGTATGAGTTTGGAGATAATGTCGCTATATGGGGATCTCCTGCTATCGGACCGGATGGCACAATTTACTTTGGTTGTACCTTTTCAATCGAACCCGATGAACCATACCAAGATCCTATCCGTTACGGACGAATATACGCACTGCTACCTGACGGTAAGGTTAGATGGCATATGGAAACAAACAACATACTGATGAGTGCTACGCCGGCCATCGGTAGTGATGGTACTGTGTACATGGGAACAAACGACATGACAGTATATGCTTTTGAACCTAGTGGTAGTATTATATGGAACTATAAAACTTGGCGCGGTTCGGATTCATCACCCGCGATAGGGTCGGATGGTACGGTCTACTTTGTTACTACGGGACCCTCTCCAACTATTTTCGCTTTCACCGGAGAAAAATCACAGGGAGAAAAGCCGTGGTACATACTTCAATGGTGGATGATACTAATCATAGTGGGTCTAATAGCTGCGATATCAATTACGGTTATCCTTCTACGACGGAGAAAATAAGTGTGTTATCTGTAAATTAACTCATGTGTAGTTTAATTTACCCGTTATTTCACCAGTATCACTTGCTCTCGGATCAAGTGAGAGAAGGAATACTCTTCTTATGTATCATTGTACTCTTTAACCAGTTATTGAATTCGACGTCTTGATACACCGTATTTGTCAATTGCATCTCGCGTGGATAAACGTATTTTTTACATGCGCGATGATCTTCGGACATCTTCGCTAGATATTATCTGGAATTGAACTAGTTCCAGTAGACGAGCAAGAAGACGAGCAAGACAAAGTCTTGGGAGTAAGTGGAACTCTAGTTCAGACATACTTGACGAAATTTTTAGCAGACAATACAGGTAAAAATAATCGAGAACGCCTATACGAACATAACAAACGGACGGAATTCTATTCCATACACCCCATACGTCGGACGGTAAATCAGTTCAGATGTGTAAAAAATCGCAAAAAGAGGGAAAAATTATATATATGCTAAGGTTTTTCCTTTAGTAGAAACTATTACGGAGGCTTAGATAGATATGAAAGAAAAGAAAAGAGCAAGATTGAAGGCATTAGTCGTAGCATTCGTCTTGGTATTCGCAGGATTCGCTGCACTAATGACGATCCCTGGACCTACTACAGCAGAAGGACCAGCGATTGAAGCCGCTAATCAGATAGAAGAGATGCCGTACAACAGTATGGTATTGAACGAAGGAGACAACGAACTATTGCAAGAAGGCGATTGGTATTATATGTATCCAGGAGACCATCGACCGGATCCGGAAACCTCGATAGGTTTTAGTGGAGATCCTGTCATGTGGGCTTACGCCATGAAACCAGATATTGCCCATATTAACACAGGGGAAATCAACGCTGTCGCCATATATGAGGTTGGTGCACATCCGGCAGATAAGTATATATCTGTCCGAGTAGGTGATGACTGGGCGAGCGCCCAAAACGGAACTGAGGTAGCTAACTATACCTACACCCCTGTTGGTGAAGGATGGCATGAGCTAGAATTTGCTGAACCTGTTGAAATCGAAGAAAACAAGGAATATGCCGTTGTTGTCAATGTTTACGACAATGGAGACGGCCATTTTCCCGCCCCTTGTATAGCACCTGCAGTATACCACGGTGATTGGACTTGGGACGCTGAGGGTGGTTGGGAGAGGCTTTCCAACTATGGCCTTGACTATTCTTGGCTACTCGAATTACGTATATTCGCACCCCCCACTATAAAAACCAATGACGCTACAGACCACACGATCGATTCAGTAAAACTAAATGCGGACTACACTTTAGGTGCCGAAGAAAATGTTACAGTATTCTTCCAATACGCTCCCGAAGGTGACCCCCTCGATGGACGTGTAGGAGAAGCAACCTACGACACCTCAGGATCACACAACCATACAATAACCGGATTAGATACGTTTCAGGTATATGACTTCAGGGCGATAGTCGAAAACGAAACTGATCAGTTTATTGGTGATGTAAAACAATTTTTAATATCACCACTTACAGTTACCGTACTTGACTCATCGGATGACAGCCCTATACAGGACGCGTGGGTTTCATTAAGCTCAACGGAACTTCTTTGGGAAGAAGAATTCGAAACGGATGCCAATGGTGAAATATTATACATACATTCAGTCCCGATAGAAGATGTCGAGTTCAGTTATAGTGCCGACCATAAGGATTACGATCCCGCGGACGGTCAGTTTACTGGCCCTGATTATACAATCTCACTTGATCCCCGAACAGAATGGCCTGTTATCGTTGGTCCAATACTGTTCGAAGAGGATGATGAAGATGTAGCTGTTTCAGGTGCGGAAGTAACTATAGATGGAATAGGCGAAGAAACCAGTGACCTTTTTGGAATTGCCGCATTCAATGTTGATTTCGATCCAGTTGGTGAAAGTTTCGATGCGACTATAACTCATCCCGATTACAACCCGAAGAGCGTTACCTTCACCGTAGATGACCTTTCTGTAGGATCAGGACCTATCTATTTGACTAATGAAGTCTTTAACTTCACCATAGGACCTGTAGTCAATGTAGACGGAGATCCCTTAGAGGGTATTCGTGTAAGGGTTGAAATAGATATTTTTGACCCTTGGTTTGCACAGGATGACACCGGAGCAGATGGTACAGTTGATTTCAGCGTTATACATTTCTATCCGAGTGAAGAACCATTGTACTTGAGTTTAGTTGATCCAAACGAGGTATACATGAGCAAAGGAATCATTAGTGAACCAGATACGACCATTGAATTGACCGAGAGACCAACCGTTACTGTCGGACCTATAGTTAACAGGATAGATAAGCCGATACCAAATATCCTGATAAATCTTGAACATCAAACCGAAGATATCGAAATCGAAGAGGATTATACAGATTTAGATGGTATGGTAGAGTTTACAGTTGATTTCGACCCAACAGGAGTTTACTTCACAGCGAACATGACCTACGATGACTTCGAAGAACCGTTTGTACTAGAGCATTTCCAAGGCGCAGAATCCGGTACTATCAAGATCCATATCGGGCCATATGGAGTAGTACAGATTGGGCCTGTGAGGGACAATTTCAATAAGTTCGTAACCGATGCAACGGTTGCATTGATATACGAAGGTAGCACCTTGGATACGATTCAAACTGATGAAAACGGCCTCGCATTATTCAACGAACTGGAATTCGATCCTGAAGGCAAATCTTTCACATACAGGATAACACACGATGACCTTGATGAACGAGTTGAAGGAGACTTTACCGGAACTCACTCAGGTGCCATCTCTGTGGATATTGGCGAGGAAGTTGTTGATAACGGAGACGACGGCAACGGCACCGTAGAAGAAGGTATCTCTACTACTCTACTCGCTGGTATTGGTCTACTCATCATAATAATCATCATTATAGTGGTTATTGTGATGATGAAGAAGAAACCTGGTGAAGAACCAATCGGAGAAGAGGAAGAACCTCTATTCGAGGAAGAGGAAGAACCTTTGTTCGAGGAAGAGGAAGAACCTTTGTTCGAGGAAGAGGAAGAAGAACCTCTATTCGAGGAAGAGGAAGAAGAACCTCTATTCGAGGAAGAGGAAGAAGAACCTCTATTCGAGGAAGAGGAAGAATTCTAAAAACTCACAACAAACCCCTTTCTTTTTTTAATTTTTTATTATTTGTTTAGAAAAAATTGGACAGAAATCGTACTAGGATTTTTTAGATAAAATATCGGCATTTAATTTGACAGTTGATAGATTTTTCGAAAAATAACGGACTACGAAGCTCCACTTTACCTCAATACACCCTGAATTTGTAGAGGAAATCACGAGAGCTTGTCTCTAAAGGTATTTGGAAAGGCGTTAGACTTCCGATAAAACCCCGTCAAAACCGTAGATATCTATGATAAAAAAGGGCAAACCACTCCATTTTTACCCGATTATCAAGCTATCTCTTCGAACAAAATTCGGATGAAAAGTCGAAGGGAGGTTAGAAGATTACGATGGTTGATGTAACCCAAGTTTGACACTTAGCTCCGCTAATTTGTTAAGAAAATTGATTTGACAGGAGTCTTTTTTGGGGTCTTTTGACCCCGAAATGTTAGGTTATAGACCTATTTTCACCCAAAATAGCTTGCGAAATCGGACTAAAATTGGAAAATATGTACCTTTTTTTACCTGATTTTTTGAATT
>CAZAMQ010000086.1:0-6681 GCA_964486225.1 uncultured Thermoplasmata archaeon
TCGTGAAGCGATAGAGTTAACTTTTTCCATCATTGTAAATGCAGAATCTATGGCATCCATAGCGTGCTCTTCATCTTGGTGATAAACAACTATCCTCACGTATGTACCCATCATATCCCTCTTTTTCTCATACCGTTGTAGAGGGGGTTGATGTAAAAAAACAGAACCGATTATCACTAGTACTATTAAACCAACTGCCAGAAGGGCCATCATCATCATCATCATTTTGTTACTTTTTCCAGATTTCATTGGATATCTCCGATATCTGTTATTGGTGAAGTAAAGATTTCGCTTATTTAAATATTTTTAAGGAAACTTCTCGGTGTGTAGTCCCGAAAGTATTTCCCACCTTAGAAAATATTGAGAAATCACGGTGTGTTTCGGAACCAATGAAGCTGAACAAGAGGAAGATACGAACATACTACGATGAGGAATAAAGAGAGGTGTTATCTAGAATATTGTTCTCGATACGGATGCGGCCTTTGTGAAACACCTGAACAGGCATTTTGGAAGATCACTTGGAATTTGTTCCGAGAATAGGAGGAAAATGTGAACATATTTTCCTGCATAGATGCCCTTCATCCGCAGCTATAGTGAGGATGAACTGCAATAGAATTCCGGTATTCATACATCCCAAGCAGTCGAAATTTTCCTCAACTATTTATACCGGTAATCTATCATGGATTCGATTTCAATGTACGATAATATACCGAAAGACGTAACGAATATCATAGTGACCGGGAAGAGCGGCGCGGGCAAACAACCCAGGATAGACGTTCTCGTGGATGAATTCGAACTGGAACAGCTTTCTACCGGAAACATTTTTCGTACATACCTGGGTAAATTTAACGACTTCGGGTATAAGGGAAAACTAGAAGGTTTCTGGAACGGTGAAAAGTTCGTAACAGACAGAGAGATAGCCGAAAAACTGGGTGCTGACGATCCGGATATCATACTGGGTATGAAGGCAAAATTCTTCGTAGACCGGGGACTCTTCGTTCCGGACTTTATAACCAACGATCTCTTCAAGGCCTACTTCGGCCGTAAGGATTATCGTAACCAGGTACTTGATGGCTATCCGAGAACGGTGGACCAGGCTGAATTTTTGATGGAACTACTGGAAGAACAAAATTCCGAAGTTGACTTCATACTGAGGGTCGAGAACGACGACGAGATGATCGTCAAAAGGACTATCAACAGAAGGATATGTCCCGAATGCGGGAAGGTATATCATCTTATCTACGCCCCCCCGCCGGACGGTAAATGCGAATCGTGCGGAGTAGATGTGATCCTAAGGTCCGATGATACCGAAGAGAAGATACGTTCCCGCCTGGCGGAGTTCAAAGAAAAGGTCATACCCGCCATGAAATACCTTGAAGAACGGGGCATACCGATAGCTAAAGTTCCCGGACATCTTGAAGAATTCACCCCGGAGAACGTACGTAAAAGCGTACTATCGTCCGTGAACAAGATATTCTAGATCACTTAAGGGTGTAACTACCGCCCTCGATCTTTATCCTTTTACCAGCGGTCAGCGCTTCGGCAACTTTCTTCCTGGCGGCCTTCAGATCCTTCCATAAAGTCTTACGTGAAACGCCCATCTCGGCTGCCGCCTCTTCTTGTGTTAAATTAAGCAAGTCGACCAATCTTAGTGTTTCGACTTCCTCAACCCGCAATCTCACTTCCATCTCGGCACCGTCTCTGGGACAGAAGGATGTCTCGTACGGCGTCCAACCCACCCTTCTTTTACCTCTTTTTCTACCGCGCCTATGGCCTGGCATCGTCTATATATCACTCTATTGTAATAAGTAGTTTTTCGAAGGATACGGGGTAAAATCTATATCTTATCCTTGACTTAATACCTTCATGCCTTATCAATACGTATCCCATATCAAATGGACTGAAGAATATCACGGCACTATAGCCACTGAAAAAGGTTTTGAATCTGATTTCGACAAACCTTCCGAGTTCGGAGGTAAGGACGGCACACTCAATCCGGAAGACGCCCTGGTGGCTTCCCTTGCGATGTGCTACTCAATAACCGTGAAAGAGATATGTAAAAAGATGCGGTTGGAGGTGGATGAATTTTCATTAACGGCAAAGGGTATATTGGAAGAAACAGGATCCGGAAATTCCATAACCCGTATATATCTGTACCCTAAGTTAAGAGTCGATTGCTCCGATAAGAAGAAATTACGCGCACTGGAACTGTCCAAAAAAAATTGTTTGATCACAAGGAGTTTTAACTGCGATATAATATTGGAACCCCACTTGACGAAGTAGTATTACGAAGTATTCGAAGTCTACATGTAGAAATAGGTATTATATACCGATGTACCGTTTTTCACATATGAAAGAAAAAAAGAGAGTTATAAATAAGAAAACCTTTGCTCTCCTTTTAACCACTATAATATTGACATCGGGGATACTAGCGGTAAACATAGATCATATCTACGCTGCTAGCCATTCGAGACTCTCAGCGATCCTCCCATCCGATTATGCGGAGGGAGAAACTGTAAGTTTTCCCGTTCTTCTGTCCGATATAAACGGAAATCCTAGGGAGGAAAAAGAGATCAGAGTATTCCTTGAAGGAGATGAAAAAACGTCACTTGTGTATAATGGCTACACTTCCAAAAAAGGTATATGTGACGTAGAGTTCAAGCTACCGGAAGGCGATTTTCAGGGTGAAATCCTTGTTAAGGGAGGTCGTGAAACGATCCGGAGAGATATATCTATCGAGGGCGGAACTCGATTATTCGTATCCACAGATAAGCCGATATATAAACCCGGTCAGTCCGTGCACATGAGAAGCCTATGTTTCGTGGGTAACGAACCTCTAGGGATTGCACATGGCATGACCTATACCGTAACGACCCCAGAGGGCGACCGAATTTTCAGGAAAAACCTGTACCCCAACGAATATGGGATAACCTGGTACAATTATTCTCTATCAAAGATACTTCCACACGGCGCATACGAACTAGAAGTTAAGGCGCTGGATAAAACGATAAAACAGGTTTTTTTAGTACATGAATATGTGCTTCCCAAGATCAGAATGAACTTCAGAGGTCTTGACGACTGGTATCTGTACGGAGATTCGATTTCAGGTACACTGGAAGCTTTTTATTTCTTCGGAAAAAACACCGACGGTACCGTGTCGATCGAGATGTATGCCAACGATAGACTTATCGATGAACGCTCAGGGACACTCGAAGACGGTCAAATGCCATTCATAATGAAACTACCCAGCTATGCCGAATATTCCATGGAATATGTCACTCTCAATGCCACTGTGACCGATACGAGTGGGTACACACAGTGGAGCACCATAGATATACCGATATCGAGGAATGCTATACACTTCGATATGGTCTCTACAAAGAATATAGTGGGACTTGAGTCCGTATTCGATGTGAGGGTGACATACCCGGACGGAAAACCCGTCGTTGACCTCGTCGTTACAGCTAGACTCGGTGATGAATATCTGGGCACAAATACCACTGGAGAGAACGGTCTGATCTCATGGAAATCCGTTTACGAAGGAGAGGACAGGTTTAGAGTAGCTGCAGATTACGGCGAACGTTCATACTCGAAGAACTTTGTCATGGATTCCGACTATGGTATTAAATTGGTTCCTCTTTCCGGAGGTAACGAAGTGGGTGATCTAAAGGACTTCCTTGTATATTATAGAGGATCTTCGCTGACGAGTAGGATATATTACACCCTTCAAACACAGAGAAACGTTCTCTATTCTGATTATATCGTCATGGACCAGAGTCCTATCCATCTGTCTATACCGGTGGTTTACGAGATGGCGCCTGCCTACAGACTCAATGTTTATACCATCGAGTCAGATCTCTCTTACAGTACGGACAGCGTCACGGTTGACGTGGATTTGAAAGGATATCTCGATCTGCAGATAGAAACCGATAGAGATATCTACGGGCCCGGAGAGAAAACGGCCATCACCTTTGGTGTTCTTGACCGGGGACTGCCGACCGCTGCTGCTTTAGAGGTAAAGATAACTGATGAGGCATTATATTCCCTGCACCATCTATCCGGTATGGATAGAATACTGTCAAAAGATACGGATGATAGAACTGAAAGCGGTTTCGAAATAATCACCGTAGGCATGACGAGTGAGCATACTGAGCTGATAAAACAGAGGTGGATATACCGATACTTATCTTTCATATTTATCCTGTGTTTTATAGGATTTATAATACTTTTGTACACGGCTTTAAAGCATGGAAAATCGGCACCACTTGCCATCGCTGTGGTGATAATGCTCTTAGCGATGCCCGCCTATGGGTTGTTCGCATCATTACCTTCTGCAGACCAAGCGGATAGTACATCTGACGGGAGGACTTATTCCGGAATGTCATCTGAGGGAGATCCTTCGTTCGCCGACGATGAAGAGGCCTTTGATACCGATTTCTCCCGTCCACCACCCCCCTCGTCCGGAACAGGAGACGATAAATCGGAAGATCAAGTTGACTCGGCAACGCCCAGACAACATTTCCCAGAAACATGGTACTGGAATCCATGCCTTATTACCGACAACGATGGAATGGCGGAGCTTACACTCACAACACCGGATTCTATCACCAACTGGCTGGTTGAAGGTACTGCCTCCACACTATCGGGTGAGTTCACCGGAAACACCGTGAACCTGACAGTTTTCAAGGATCTTTTCATTGAGCCGGATATACCCGTATCCGTTGTCAGGAACGACGAATTCGAACTTCGGGCTATGGTGTATAATTATCTTAATCAGACAGCGGAATTGAACGTTGTCCTTGAGGGTGAGGACTGGTTTACTCTTCACGACTCGAACCATAAGAAATTGGAACTGGAAAGCGGTGAGGTGGGCAATGTCACGTACAGCATAACACCCCTTGATGTGGGAGAACACACAATAAGATTAAGAGTTTCAGCACCAAGCGGTGCACAAGATGCCGTTTACAGGAATATGATGGTAAAGCCAGATGGACAACGTGAGGTTGACGTTTACAGCGGTCAGCTCACCGATGATGATCTAGCTCAGGTTGATCTAGTTCTAGATAGTGACAGTGTCATTCCCGGCAGTGAGAGTGCTTATATCAAGTTGTTTGGAAGTATGAACTCAGTCACCCTGGATTCCGCTGAAGGCTTCATCCGTAAGGTACGGGGATGTGGTGAGCAGAGTATGTCAACATTCTCCATTAACGTTCTGGCATACGAGATAGCGGTTAATTCCGACGATCCACCGGAGAACATGGAGCATTACGAGAGTCTTGTTGTTCAAGGAGTCCAGCACCAGCTAGGCTTCCTGAAGATCGCGGAGGACGGTAGTGGAAGGGGTATAGTTTGGTTCCCCAATGACCAGGACGTCCACCCGTGGCTGACTTCATGGGGACTTTTAACGTTCCAGGATGCACGAGACGCGGGTCTAACCATAGACGGTAAGATCATAACCGACATGCAGGACTGGCTCGTCAGTCAGCAGAACTCGGACGGATCCTGGGAATTCCCGGAATGGGGTCTCTACGAGACTACCTCTTCGACGTTGAGAACCAAGAAGGTTGCTACCACAGCCTATATAACGAGATCACTCCTTTATTCAGGTTACGATAAATCCTCATCCGCAGTGAACAAGGGTCTTGATTATATCTCCAATAACATAGATGACCAATGGAACGATCCTTATACTCTATCCATAGCGGCTATCTGTTACAAACTAGCAAATCAAGGCGGTAGTGAGTACAAGAGCATGCTGGAGCAGATAGATTCCCTGAAGACGGAAGAGAACGGAACCGTTTACTGGAAATCCGACAGCTCCATGCTGCAGGATTCCCGATCGTACTACGGATCTTCGGGTAGCAAGATAATAGAGACCACAGGTTACGCACTGATGGCACTCTCCAGAGAGGGGTACCACGATACGACGGACAAAGCCGTCCAGTATTTGATAGAAAATAGGAACGAATTCGGAACTTTCTACACCACTCAGGACACGGTGGTTGCACTCCAGGCACTCAAAGAAACCGGTGAGATTGAAATAGAGGAGGTGACGGTGGCTGTCTCTGTAAACGGTGAAACCGTGGAAAACGTTACCGTAACAGAGGAGAATCGTGACCTCACATTCTATCTGAATCTGGTTGAGTATATCTCCCAAGGTGAAAACACTATTACACTCTTTTCAGAAGGGACCGGCAAGGTTTCTTATCAGGTGGTCTACGTTAGATACACAGAGTGGGATATAATGGAAAAAACGTCCATCGGGCTAGATGTTGTTGTACCCTTCGAGATTGGGGTGGGCGAGATATTCACACTCTCCTTCGAATTAACTTACGGACAAGATGCCCCCTATTCAAAGATGGGGATCCTTGCGATCCCGCTTCCCACCGGATTCACACCACTGGATCACGATCATCTGTTAGAAAAGGAACACATATCTAACTGGGAGGTCGAGATGGGTGAACTGAGGATATATCTGACTGACATGTTCGCAGGTACCATATCCGACTTCGATATTGAACTCGTCCCATCGTTTACAGGCGAAATACAGCTTCAGGGGATAAATTACTACGATATGTACTCTCCGGAGATCGAGACATACGTTGAGCCCGGATGGATAACGGTGAGGAGCCTGTCAAGTTTTTAGTGATAGGCTTCGATTATGATAAAAAGCAATAGCTA
>CAZAMQ010000087.1:0-6602 GCA_964486225.1 uncultured Thermoplasmata archaeon
GTGATTATTTCGCTTTTTAGTGATGGTTTAAGGTGGATTGCTTCTCACATTCTCTGAACCGTCTTTTTGAGATCTGTAGATATATCCCATCCATATCTATCTCGACGAACAGTCTCCCGTGCTTCCGTCGTGAAAAACATCGTTTTCAATGCTGATTTCTTTGCCTAAAACGCCATTCGATTCCAGGATGTTTGGTAAGATCGGTTTTTAACTCCGCATCTCCAAACAGTCGTTTTTGATCAAACACATTTTTTTCGTAAAAGTCGTTTAAAAAAACAAGTTCATCTTCCGAAAGGTCGAGGATCAACTCTACTAAAGCCAAACAGGCGTCTTTCATACTTTCCAGATCGACCGAGTATTCCCTTCTTCTAAGCATGGGTGCTAGTTGTCTTTTGATGTCTTTTTCATCGATATTTTTTATGAGTTCGATAGTTCTTTTCCTAACATCTTGTGGATCCAAACAAAGGTAAAAAATTGTCACCTTTCTGAATAAATTCAGATCCATGGGGGTTTTAGATATAAGATATAGATCGTACAGATCTTTAGGTGTCGCTCTATTGATCAACGCACGTGTTTTCTGAGCTGCGAGTTCTTCGTATCTGTATGTAGGAACTAAAATATCCTGGGGAAATCGGAATGGATGTTTCACAGATATTTGGACTATGGGTAGTACAGGAAGCCTTTCCAGATAGTTCACCTCCACTTTCATTCGATCATTGTTTCCGACACAATTCTCGTAAGTGAGTACGTACTGTTCCAATGCATGAGAGCTTATGTTTTTTTCCAAAATGTATCCGAACTCGTTAAATATTCTAGACAACATCTTGTGGATATCTTTTCGTTCTTCCATCATACCACGTTTTTCCACACTTCCGATATAGTTGAAATCAATATCCATAGAAAGTCTTTTGAAGTCGAGATACAAAAACTGAAGGGCAGTACCACCTTTCAAAACCACCTTGTCCTGTATCCCAGGTGCAGATACGATAGTTTCAAGTATCTCTATCAGACGGTATACTTTTTCAAGAGGATCTCGCAGGAAATCCGTCTCTCCTGAAACACGATCCATGTATGTTCTGTCCGGGTCAGGCAAAGCTTACCAGCTCCTCTATGTTGCGGTGAACTATAAGATTCCAGTCAGCTACGAACTTACCTGAACCCTCCTTCAATTTTGGTGTTAGATAGTATGTTTTTTCCCCTACCGTACCTTTCAATTTCTCTAAAAGGTCATCCGGTACCCGGAGGTCGTCCTTTAGTAGAGAGAGTATGTAACCGGTTTTCTGCCTGAGACTCTGTATATCGGATCGATGGATGTACCTTTCCAATCTATGGAAATCAAGGGTATGGAACGAGCTTATGCTTTTGATCAGTTCTTCCATACCACCACAGTATTCTGTTTTTCGTATGCAGTCCAATACGGTTCTTTCACGGTCGGTGACCGGTACGGCGGCACCTTGGCGCATAACTTCCCTAACACCGAAAAGATCAGATGTTTTTACGTACCGGTACTCGATATCCTGAAACTCGAAAGGCCTCAGAGGTTTTGGTCTGAAGTAATAAACAACGTTAAAATACGAATGGGCGACACCGTGTAACTCCAGAGCGGTGTGATAGGCGAGAGCACCGTCCATGTCGCTAACAACGTGTGCTAGCAGATATTTGTCGACTACGTGATTATTCCCGAGTGCATCCGGAGGGATACCGGCATAGTATCCACGGTGTACCCTTAGAGCGTATCCCTTCTTTACCAAACGTGACATGGTCGTCCGGGAAGTTTCGTAGTTCCCGGTGATCTCGTCGATATCCCGGAGAGAACATATCTTTTTTCTTGATAATTCTATGTAGACCCGCTGCTCGTTGGGAGTCAACGTTACCATTTCTTCACTTTTTATAGATGACATAGTACACAAACAGCACTATGACGGTAGTACGATATTAAGTTTACTACTGATTATTTCGCATATGTGTATGAACGTGTACACAAACAACAAAAGTAAAGTAATCAAATTCTATCCTGCGTCTACGGATCATTTCCCGGACAGCTCAGTTTGTAAAGAAAACGGGAAAGGTTTTTGGCGGGGGACTGCCAACTCGGAAAATTGATCCCCCTACACCCCGCCCATCCTCCACTGCGTGAGCAAGTCAAGGGCTTGCGAGCAAGAGGAATTTTTATTCCTCAGCGCTGGCTCGAACTCCCCCTTCATCTTCAAAAAACATAGCGAAATGATCACAGAATAACACAGCACAAACGCTCTACGGAAAGTTTTAAATTGTGAGATGCAGCTATAATAGATCGGATACGGTGGAATCTATTTCGATAAAAGATGATATCCTGAACGCCATAAAGCTTCCAAAAAAGGATAGGCAAAAGGTACTGAAGTTGGAGCTAGCCTTGGCTCTGTATCAAAGAGGTATAATATCACTGGGTAAGGCTAGGGAATTATCTGAATTGGGTAAATGGGAATTCATAGATGAATTGAAAAAACGAGAAATAGAACGACATTACACAGAGAGGGAACTAGAGGAGGATATGGAATTTGTCCGTGGTAGTCAGTAATTCGTCTCCCTTGATCCATCTCTCAAAGATATCGACACATTGAGTACGGAGATCGACGATGAAACTGAAATGTTATTCTACGATGGGGCTATAATTGCGGCCTATTATGGAATATATCACTCTATACTCGCTCTGTTGGTCTCCATAGGTTATACCAGTAAAAATCATTCCTGTGCCATCGCGGCACTTGAGCACTTTTTCTACAGAAAGAATGATAAGCTTGTAAACAGGAAGATTTTCGTTATTCAAAAGTTAAGGGCAGTAGAAAAAAGAATGGTGGAAGTTGCCTGGACTATGAAAGATAGGCGGGAAAGAACGGCATATTCGAATCGGGTAAAAAAATCATCATAGATGATAACGGCGATTTGCCCCATGTTGTCAATTTCATGATGATGATTTAATGCCAGTGGTAGATTGTTAAAAAGGGATTAACTATTTTACCTATGACGTATTAGATGATTTCATGGTAACGCAAGCCGCCAAGATAGTTATATTGGGTGACGGAGCGGTCGGAAAAACATCTCTGGTCAGACGGTACGTGGAAGGACGATTCGACAAGGACTACATTGCCACCATAGGTGTCAACGTTCAAAACATGGTACTGGAAGATCTAGATTTACATCTTAACATATGGGACATATACGGACAAAAGTCCATCTGCCCCGGAAAACATTCTTCCAATTACGTGGGGGCAGAGGGTGCGATCATAGTCTTCGACATCACCAGAAATATAACATTCGTGCATGTAAACGAATGGATAAAACAACTCTATGAAACCACGGGTAAGATACCCGTGATCGTACTGGGTAACAAATATGATATTGTAAAGGATTTCGAAAAAGAGGAAAAGACCACCTTTACCGCTAAATCTCAAAAAAAGTTTCGAGAGTACATGTTGTCGGAACACTATTATCATATTGTGTTGGCCAAAGAAAAAGAATTCATACCCGTCCTTTACACAACATTTTCCAATTGGGCCAACAAGAAGAATCCTTTCGGAAAAAAATTTCCACACCTTATCACCAGTGCCAAAACCGGTGAAAACGTTAAAAAAGCATTCAACGCTCTTGCGGAAAAAATCGTTTCCAACAAGATCAAAATGTCATATACACATCACGGGGGTTGAATATGAAAATAATGCTGGTTGATGACGAATTCGATATCAGAGAACAGGCAGTGATGTTTTTAAAAGATATCTTTGGGTTGCTTGACGTGAGAACCTTCTCTAACGCAAAGGAAGCCCTTGAAGAGCTTGAAACAAATTATTACTCCGCTGTAGTATCGGACTACGCAATGCCCGAAATAAACGGTCTTGATTTTTTGAAGATGTTACGTGACAAAGGCGATGATATACCCTTTATCATCTTCACAGGTATGGGCGATGAAAAGGTTGCGATTCAGGCCCTCAACATCGGGGCGGATGGCTACATCCAAAAAAGGGATGATCCTCGAACACAGTACATTCTGATGGCCCAGACCATCAAACAGGTGGTGGAAAAACACCAATCGCAGTTGAATTCGGATCGGACAGAAAGAGAAAAAACGTTGATTTTGAATTCTTTATCAGAACATGTGGTACATATGAACTCTCATGGAAGAATCATATGGGGAAACAAAGCCGCGGCCGAATCCGTGGGATTGAAACCCGAAAATCTTGTAGGTGAGTTGTGCCACGAACTTTTATTCAAAAGTCCTGAAAAATGCAGTGGTTGCCCCCTACATGAAGCCATAGAAAAAAGAAGCAGGGCCGATGCAATGATCACATCCGATAATGGGGGTATATGGTATGTACGAATCGAACCTGTCTTTTCGGACAACAAGGTCATAGGATTTCTGGAGATCAAAGAAGATATTACCGAGAATATCAAGATAAAGGAGGCACTTTTAGAACAAGAAAAAATGTTCCAGATGCTGGTAGATACGGCTCCTGTAATGATACTCATAATCAAAGATGGTGTTATACGTTATCATAACCGCACCGCTACCAGTATACTGGGTTACGGGGGTAAGCTAGATACTATGGTGTTCACGGAGATGATCGATGAAGAACAACGCGAGCTGATGAGTAAGCGATTGTATGACCTGATCAGAGATCCCGACCGTGGGCCAGAGAGGTGTGAAGTAAAGGTCATTAATACAGATAATGAAAAAAAATGGCTGTACATGTCTTTGGCATGCTTATCCATAGGGGGAGAGAGAAGCCTCCTGATCGTTGGTATAGATATCTCCGAGAGAAAGATCTTGGAAAATATATTGATAGATGATTTTAGGTGATACCTATAGATCGGATATAAGTAATTCTATCATATTAACATGATATTTAATCCGTGCATCGGTAATAGCATTTATTTTAAATACCTAACCTATGTAAAACACGTTACTTTTGATTCCGGTAGTATGGATGGCTTTCCAGGAACTCATGGATTTTTTATCCCACCCTTTATCTCCATAAAAACAGAGCGAAATAATTACAGAATAACATCATATCACACATCCGAAAGTGTTATAAAGTTCAACTGTTCAACTGTTTAACGATGATAGATGATGTTGTAAAGATGTCCAAAAAGGGACAGCTCGTCGTGCCGAAAGAGATACGGGAAAAGGAACACCTTGAACCTTCGGACAGGTTCATCGCGATCCCCATCAAAGACGGCGTTATCTTCAAAAGGATCAAAATGGACCTGGAAAAGGAATATCAAGAACTAAAAAAGAAGGTAAGGGAGCGTTTCGAAGAGGAAGGGATCGATGAAGAGGAAGTAGAGAAAGCGATAGAATGGGCGAGAGAAAATTAAAGGTGGTTCTTCGACACCAACGTATTGATATCAGCCATCGGCTGGTCTGGTCCTCCCGAAGAATGCCTCGATTTATCCATGGAAGGGATCATAATCAATTTCATAACAAAGCCGATCATCGAAGAATTGATTGCAGTCATGGATTACCCAAAGTTCAAATTCGAAGAAAAGGAAAAAGAACAATTTTTGGAAGTACTATTGGCAAACTCGGTTTTGGTAGAGCCAAAAGAAAATATTAACATAATAAAGCAAGATCTCGATGATAACAAGTTCCTGGAATGTGCTGTAGAAGCTCATGCAGATTATATCATATCCGGAGATAGGCATCTTGTGAAATTACAACGATTTAGGGGAATAGATATTGTTTCACCAAGAGAATTTTTAAGCGAGTTATAATCCAAACAAAAACACGTTTAAAACCTCGAATAACTTCGTGCTATTGACGTTATAAATAGCGATCCGTTCACCAACCAAACTTTCGCAAAAACCGGCAGGATAACACACACCGAAACATTTAACTATTCGGATTACGATTATATAATCATGATTCGAAAACCCTTTGTTAACCGAAAAGAAGAACTTACATCGCTGAAAAACCATCATGGTAGAGAAGGATTTGAGTTCATAGTGATCACCGGAAGAAGGAGGGTGGGAAAAACCAGATTACTGCAGGAATTTTCCAAGGACAAGAGATGCATCTTCCTCATGTGTGAAGAGAGAAAGTGGGAATACAATCTTGATAAATTTAACAGGATCCTAGGTGATTTTTTCAATATACCTACACCGAATTTTAATAGTTTCAGAGATTGTTTCGAGTATATAGCCAACGATGAAAAAACCATCATCATCATAGATGAGTTCTCCTATCTGATGAAGAACAAGGATATCGTCGGTGAGTTCCAGGGGATAGTGGATGAGATATTGAGTGATAAGGACCTGACCTTGATATTATCCGGGTCGGCGGTATCCATGATGAAGAAAAGCCTTTTAAGTCACAGATCTCCTCTATACGGAAGAACCACCGCTCAGATGAATCTCCGGCCATTAAAATTTTCACACCTACCGGAATGGTTTCAAGATGCGAATATGGAAGATATCATAAAGATATTCGGTGTTGCTGATTCCATACCCAAGTACCTTGAATTCTTTGAAGGCAAAGGCGTGAACCGCGAGATAAAGCAAAATCTTTTCAGCCCTGATGCATTTCTATTCAGGGAAGCGAAGATGCTCTTGGAAGAAGAACTGAGAGAACC
>CAZAMQ010000088.1:0-6291 GCA_964486225.1 uncultured Thermoplasmata archaeon
GTAGTAGAATCCACAGTAGTGAACTCGTACTGGTATCTACGGAGAACCTGACATCTTCATCCGAGTGATAACCTTCGTCGCCTCTTAGACCACCACATCTTTCTTATATTCAATACACATTTGGTATAACCGAACATGAAATTGAAGGATAGGCCGTGGGCCCTGTACATCATAATCATACTAGCATTCATCGTCGCGGGACACTGTGAAGAACACACGAGATTTTCAGTACCGACATAACCATAGAACTCCTTGGGACGATGCAGATTTGCAGCAATAGTTTTTAATTGTCGTAAGAGTTACGGGCTAAACCATGTGGGATCACAAAAAATTGATGCTGTTCAGGTTCTCCACCTATGGATTCCTAAAGAACCTGAAATTTTTCGAACCCTTTCTATATCTGTTTTTCTTGGCTAACGGTCTAAATTTTTTCCAGATCGGATTATTGATCGGTCTAAGGGAGGCCTTGACCCTCGTTCTAGAGATACCTACTGGTGTAATAGCCGATATATGGGGTAGGAGAAAGTCCATGGCCGTCGCATTCGCTGCTTACATCACATCTTTTGTGATATTCTACTACTTCAATTCTTTCGGTATATTCGCAGGTGCTATGGTCTTTTTCGCCATGGGTGAAACCTTCCGTTCAGGGACACATAAGGCCATGATAATGCAGCACCTTGATGATGAAGATATGTCGGAAAAGAAGGTAGAATACTATGGTTTAACCCGCTCGGCTTCCAGACTAGGGTCGGCACTGTCTGCGGTTTTAGCAGGTATAATCGTCTATTACTTTCAGAGCTACAATATAATTTTCCTGGTGACCATCGTTCCCTATACCATGGCATTCGTCTTGATGCTAACCTACCCCCGGGAACTCGATGGATTCCCATCCGGTGCATCAGTTGAAAATGCCTGGAGCCATGTGAAAAACAGTTTCAAACAACTGGTAAACTATCCCAATCTTAGCAGGATGCTGGTTAACGCCTCCATATACGATTCCTTCTTCAAAATATCCAAGGATTACCTTTCTCCCATCGTAGAGACCTTCGCCTTGACCCTACCTTTGCTGTTATTCATCGAAGTACCTGAGCAGCGTACAGCTGTTCTGGTAGGTGTGGTCTATTTCTTCGTTTACATGAACAGCTTTGTCTCTTCAAGAAGATCTGTCTCGTTGATGAAAAGGGTGGGGGATATGGCAAACGCGTTGAACATCCTTTACTTCATAATGGCTGCCGCCTTCCTGCTTGTTGCGATCTTCCTACACTTAGACTTGATGCTGCTCTCGATATCTGCATTTTTTGCTTTCTTCACCCTCTACAATCTCAGAAAGCCGATGGTAGTAGGCTTCCTTGGTGACGTTATAGAACCTAAGACGAGAGCAACTCTTCTCAGCGGTGAAAACCAGTTACGGTCCATGGTAGGTATAATCATAGCACCTGTTCTTGGGTTCCTGGCGGACACTATGGGTATCAGTATCGCCTTCTTGTTCGGTGCCATCGTTCTTTTCACCGTAGGCTTCATACTTCCCATAAAAGATACATCCAGGATGGGTAAAAGAAGATCTGATGCATAGATGATTTATACAACGTAGTAACTACGGACTTTGATGTTCCACGATGTAAGAACAAGGATGATCGCCATAATAATATTTCTATGCATCCTTGTAGGGATGTTCATCTGGTACGGTTCTTTGTCGCCCGAGCCGAACTTTAACCATTATCCAGGGGATAAAGAGATAATAAATGATTACGATAGTTACACGGGTGAGATGGTGGAAGTTGGGGGTAAGGTCACATCCGTATCACCTCTTACAATAGAAGTTAAATACGGTACAGAGACCATGGAATTAGTCGTTACGGGGGTAGAAGAAGAAACGTCAAAGGGTGATCGGATGACGGTTTTCGGTACTCTTCAAGAAGACGATACCGTTATCGCATCTCGGGTCGTTATACGGCCGTATATAAACTTTGTTTACATGTATGTTGTATCCTTCATAGCGGCTTTTTGGCTGTTATATCGAATAGTAAGTCAGTGGAGATGGAATAGAACAAAAAAAGCCTTCGAACCACGGGAAAGGCCCTTGAAGATCAAAGAAGTAATGAGCAAATTTAAAGAGGTAATTTCACATGGCTGATCTTTTGACCCACGTGTTAGTCGCGTACACCATAGCGGTGGCACTATCGTGGAGATATAAATGGATCAATCCCGCACATGTAACCGTAGTGATGGTGGGCGCTACGTTACCTGATCTGACCCGTATAGGCCTTCTGATAGACCCCGCAACAGTGGAAAAAATCGGTATCCCATTTTCGTATTCTCCTCTGCACACCATGGGTGGAGCCATGGTATCCGTGCTTATCCTTTCTGTGTTTGTGCGGGTAAAATATGCTAAAGAGGTATTCATATTACTCTTCCTGGGGCTTCTATCTCATCTTGCTCTAGATGCCTTACTGATCAGCGCATCCGGTCATTCTTACCCTATATTCTGGCCCATCTCTGTTTATAACCCGCCCACACCGGGATTCTATCTGAGTACTGATATGTGGCCCGCATTATTAACAGGTTCTATTGCTTTGTTCATATGGTTCATGGACTCACGGATGTATACCAGGTCACAAAACATTTAAACAAGATATAACAATGATAATCACATCTATGCAAGATCACAATAAAGACAGAGGAAAAATTGGTGGCGAAATAATGGGTGGCTACACCGTCCTTGTGATTGCGGTGGTAGCCGTGCTCATGGCCTCATGGACTGCCGGGAATATTATACATGCTTTCGGAGAAACTGCTATAGAATGGGAGAGTCAGTATGAGGGGGAGAGTTTAGGAGGGGGATTTAGTACCGTACCTGTTATACCTGAATATCTGATTAGAAACTTGATGATATCTATACTATTTTCTGTAATTTTAGGAGGAGTGATTTTTGCACTTGTAGATCCATCTTTCGGTAAAAACGGTCGGATAAAAACCAGCATGGCTAGCATATTTCTAGTCTTGTTGTTTATCTTTTTGTTCATGTATCTGATCACATCACACGGTGATATCTTAAGCTTTCCATTGAGTGGTAATGGTTCACCCTCTTCAAATACGGGGGAGTCTACCCCCGAGGGCATTCTAGGAGGTAGTACAGGTGTGATGATACCCCTGATCTTGTTTACAGTACTCGGCATCTTCGTGATTTCAAAGTATCTACGGTATATTCTCCATCACTATTCAACTGGTAAGGACACTGTTGACTATGGAATAAATACTACCCTCGACCGCACAATGAGAGACCTGCGGTCCGGAGAAGACGTGCGATCTACTATTATCAGATGCTATCAAAAGATGTGTTACAATCTACAAGACAAAGGTATTAAACAAGAGGATTATATTACACCTAGGGAGTTCCGTAAAATAGCGATATCAAGGCTCCCAGTCACAGACAGAACGGTCGGAGCCCTAACCTCATTATTTGAAGAAGCTAGGTACAGCACTCACGCTCTAGGTGAGGCGCACAAGAAAAGAGCTTTGACTACCTTAGAACGGTTAAAAGGGGAGTTGAGTAAATGATGCAACGTCTTAAAAATTTTATTTTTCGAGATTATAATCCTTTTATTATCACTGCAATCATATTAACGATCATTACAATGAGTACAATAGTCTCTTTGAGGAGTTTACTATCGTTGATATTTATTCTGCTATGTTCTTTGATATTAGTTCAGGATACATTTTTCAACAGCAATTCACTAACCTCGTGGGAAAAAAATGGTAGCTTGGATAACATAGAGCATCTGATCCTACCCAATGTAGATATCTTCGTTAAGGGTGCCTGTGAAGGCTCAGGATACAGCAGAGAAAGAATACATCGCGAGGTCAAGAGATGGGCTATAGTACGTTTGGCCCAAAGTAGGGACGTATCTGAGGTGGATATCAAATCACTTATGGAAAATTCTAAAGAGTTAAGAAAATTTATCCGAGATGATGTTATAGTAAAATTTTTGTTGTCAAGGGAAGGAAGTCTTCCGAAAGGTATAGATTATGAGGTTTGGATATCTACAATAATAGAGAAAGTGGAGGCATGGAGTTAGATGAGTACCAGGATGACATTACCAGTATTGATAGTACTAACTGTTTTCTATCTTCTGATCGCAATTTTTTATCGGAGCTGGGTTTTCTTAACTGCGTCCATAGGATGTCTTTCTATCATCGCGATAGGAATTATGTGGAAACCCCCGGATGAATTTGTGTTCGACGTGAAACGCACGGACGACGAAATACATATATATGAAAAAGATGAAGTTTGGGTGGAGACCGCGATAACCAATCAGAGTGTGGGGTTTGAATTTCTTGAGGTGATGGATGAATCACCGGATTGTACGGAGATAACCAGTGGAACGAACCACTCTGTTTTTCGTATAGGTAATGGTGAGACCATAAAACTAAGATATAAATTATCTTGTCCGATAAGAGGTAACTATTTTTTGGGACCGGTGCACTTACGTTATCGAGACCCCTTAGGTTTATTTTCAAAGGAAAAAACGGTCCCTGTTCAGGTAGAATTAACAATACTTCCCGAGGTGGAGGAGCTCCAGAAAACGAAGGTGCGTCCCGGGTATCCAAAGAATCGTTTGGGTAACATACCCTCAGGAGTTGTGGGAATAGGCACAGAGTTCTATGCCCTTAGGGAATATCGTTCCGGAGATCGTATGCATGATATAAACTGGAAGGCTACTGCACGAAAATTAGAGCCTATTATTAACGATTTTGAAGGAGAGATGAGTGGTGATGTAATAATAATCGTTGACGGTTTTAAAGGTTCCAAGATCGGTACGGTCAGAGACAACACATTTGGTGCTACGGTTAGATTGGCAGCTACCCTTGCATCTTCTATCTTAGATGACAGAAATCGTGTCGGGCTTATCTTGATGGGTGACCAGATGTCATGGGTCTATCCCGGATATGGCAGACATCAGTACTATACCATAATTGATAGATTAAGCCAACTTTCATCCGGCGGTCTTTGGCAGATACAAGACATACAAGCTGTTCTCAACAATTTTTTTCCCAATAGGTGCCTTATTATCTTCATTTCTCCACTTGTTGATCCCAAGGTTATAGAATCTGTTTACGATCTAAGCCGTAGGGAATATGATGTACTCGTAATATCACCGTCGCCTTTAGTATTCGAAAAACATGCTACAGATATAGACAACCCTCTTTCAGAGAAGATTTATTCTCTAAAAAGAGAGAACATAATGAATAGGTTAAGGGATTATTCCATCGTCGTCGACTGGGACCCCGATGAACCCATTGAACTGGCGATGCAGGAGGTGATGAGATACCGATACCGAGGGTGAAAGGAGATCTGAACGCATACCTTATTATACTGATTGCATGTCTTATCCCATCAATCCTTTCCTTCGAATACTTAAGTTGGTGGCTACCTATTTTAGGGATATTTCCAGCTTTCACCGGTTTGAGAATTAGCAATGCAAAGCTTGTCAACTTTGGTTTGGTATGGGGTGGAACATCATATCTATTTTTGAATAGACATCTCACCTTCGGGCCCTCTCAATTGGTTTCTGTGTTAATTGTCCTTCTACTCTTTTTTATAGCATGGCGAATTCTGGAGATGTTGAATTTGTCTTCTAAGATGTTGAAAGATGATGGTACATCGCCTCATGAATTCCATATAAGGTACTTAAAACATTTGTCTTCTACGATTTTAATAGCTTTTGTATTGACTATAATCGCTCTATTTACCGCCATCTATGGAATAACTACTATCCCCTATGGCAGTACTACCTATACTATTTTTTACATATTACTCACGATTGTTTTCTTATCGCTCTTACGATTACTTGTACATATGCATCAGTCCAAATCCAAAAAGAGATTATGAAGAGTGACCTGCATCTATACCGGATATTTTTCTCTATTTTTCTCAATCTTCTTAAGAACTGCCTTTTCAAGATCAATATCTGTAACATCCGATAAAGAAAGAAGATAAATAAGAACGTCTGCCATCTCTTCTTCTAAACGCGTTTCATCATAATCTTTATCTTTCCATTGGAAGAGTTCAAGTAGTTCTGCCGCTTCGATCGCAACCGATATTGAAAGGTCCTTTGGTGTATGATATGATATCCAGTTTCTTTCATCTCGAAATTCTACAACCTTTTCTTTTAGATAGTCAATGTCAACCATAGTTAGGGCAATACGGTACTCAATATTAAATCTACGCAACAAAAAGAGCCTGTCAAAAGATTAGTGATTTTCGGTTTTTTGAAAATCACAAGAAAAAAT
>CAZAMQ010000089.1:0-6184 GCA_964486225.1 uncultured Thermoplasmata archaeon
TGCCATAGATTCTGCATTTACAATGATGGAAAAAGTTAACTCTATCGCTTCACGATACAATACTTCTTCCGAACTTTATCGATTGAACGCCGAAGGCCAGATTGACAACGCATCTCCCGAATTGATCGAATTGATAACAAAATCGATCTACTATAACGAGATCACAGACGGAGGCTTTGACATAACCATAACCCCTCTTTTGGATCTATGGGGCGATGAGTTAAAGTTGATGGAGATAGATAGCACACATAGGGCAGACTTGGATGATCAGATATTCCCGGAATCTTTAAGGGTTGAATTCCAAAATATCGCCCCCCCTATCTACGAATTGAACGAAACCCCGGTCGTAACGATCACAAGTACCGGGTGGACCGTATCGTCTTCCTGGCAGAATTACTATTTCGTAGATCAAGGCACCGAACTCAGCGTATCCACGAATTTTTGGCTTCTTCCTTATGATACGCAAGAGCATTACATCAACATAACTAAAAATTACGTGGGATCCCACAAGATAACCATCCAGGGCAGTTCGATAAAGATGGAAGAAGGCATGAGCCTCACACTAGATGGTATAGCCAAAGGATACGCTGTAGATAAAGCGATCGAGGAACTAGAAAACAAAGGGATCGAGAGTGCCTTCGTCGATGCAGGCGGAGACATAGCTACTCTAGGTAAAAAGCCAGAAGGGGAAAAATGGGTCATCGGTTTAAGAAATCCGGGGGATGAGAGCGAATCTATAATGGAATTCGGATTGGCTGGAGAAGCCATAGCTACGTCAGGTAATTACGAGCGTTACTTTGATCCCGAAGCAAACGTGGGACATTTAATGGACCCGAATACAGGGCGTTCGGCTTTTAAATCTTCCAGTGCAACCATCATCGCACAAAATTGTACTTCTGCAGATGCATTGGCTACGGCCACATTCGTGCTCGGACCGGAAGCGGGTACAACTTTGATCAATTCTCTGACGCAAACAGAGTCTTTGATATTGGCTTATGAAGACCCGGAAAGTTTGACCGAATCAGATGATATTGCATATTATACCTTAAAAGGATGATAACGTGTTTGACATAAAATTATTCAACAACAAAAAAAGCTCCGGTATCCATCCTCCCGAAAACAAACTAAGCAGCGGCAAAAGAATAGAGTCCACGAGCTTGCCGAAGGAAGTAACACTGCCATTATGTCAGCATATCGGTGCACCAGCTACAGCCGTCGTTAAAAAGGGCGACGAGGTTAAAACCGGTCAAAAGATAGCCGAAGCCAGTGGTTTCGTTTCCGTACCCATCCATTCAACGATTTCGGGTAAGGTAAAGAAGGTAACCCTGACCGTCAGCGCGGTCACTTCCCGGGTGATGGAAGCGGTTATCATCGAATCCGACGGAAGAGACGAATGGATCGAATTACAAAAACCGAAACATCCGGATCTATTGTCGAAAGAAGAGACTCTGGAGATCATAAAAGAAGCAGGGATCGTAGGTCTTGGAGGCGCTACGTTCCCGACTCATGTTAAGCTACAGCCTCCGCCGGATAAACCGATAGATTCTATAATAGTGAATGGCTGCGAATGCGAACCTTACATCACATCCGACCACATATTGATGCTGGAGCACGGAGAGGAGATACTCAAAGGCCTTGAGATAATGATGAAATTGATCGGGTGCAGTCGTGCTTATATAGCCATCGAAGACAATAAACCGGATGCGGTAAATAACATGGATAAGTTATTGGCTAAAAATAAATATCCCGGCAATATCACCGTTGAATCATTGGGCACTAAGTATCCTTTAGGTGCAGAAAAAACGCTTTTAAAGAGGATATTGGGAAGAGAAGTACCTGTAGGATGTTTACCCATGGAGGTAGGAGTGGTGGTGCAGAACGTCGGTACTTTGAAAGCGATCTACGATGCCGTTTATCTAGGAAAACCACTCGTCGAAAGGGTGGTCACGGTAACAGGAATGGTGAAAGAGCCGAAGAATCTTCTTTCACGATTCGGAAGACCTGCAAAGAAACTCATCGATATATGTGGCGGTATAGTGGAAGACGCAGACGAATTGATATTCGGTGGGCCAATGATGGGTGTAACCCAACCAAGTTTAAGCGAACCGGTCCAAAAGGGCACTAATTCCATACTGGTAAAAAAGAGCGAGAAGGTGCCTGAAAGTAACTGCATACGCTGCGGAGCTTGTGTGGAATCCTGCCCCATGAGTTTGGTGCCTACGGTGTACGTGCAGTTTACCAAGAACGAATGGTATGCAGAGCTGGAAGATTATTGGATACAAAATTGTGTAGAGTGTGGTTCGTGTGCATACAGCTGTCCCGCCCATATACCTATCGTACAATACATAAAAGTAGGAAAAGCAGAGTTGGCAAAATTAGGGGCTAAAAAATGAAGGATGATATTTCCGAAAAGATGCTGAAAGTCGGCACGTCTCCACATACCCACTCACAAAAATCGACTGAAAAGATTATGTATATGGTTTGTTTGATGCTGCTCCTTCCATCCGCCGCCGGAGTTTACTACTTCGGGGCATATGTGGTCGTAATAATTCTTGTTTCCGTTTTAACGTGCATCTTGACGGAATTTTTGGCGAAAACATTGCGAAAGCGGGAGTTCAAGATGGACGGCAGTGCAGTTGTTACAGGCTTACTGTTTGCCCTTATCTTACCTCCACGTATCCCGTTATGGGCCGTGGTGATAGGAGCCGGCTTTTCGATAGCTATAATCAAAGAGGCCTTCGGCGGATTGGGATATAATATATTCAACCCTGCATTAGCGGGTAGAGCATTTTTGTCCGTTAGTTTTGCAGGTATGATGACTCAATGGATAGCTCCAGTATCTTCACCTATGGCCGAAGCGGTGACAACGGCTACCCCACTCAGTGAAACGTTCAGTTATGCAGGAACAAGATCAGAACTATACATGGAACTTCTGTTCGGTAATGTAGGTGGTTGTATAGGTGAGACTTCAGCCTTACTCATACTCATCGGCGGTATAGGCCTTCTATTGATGGGTGTTATCAAATGGAGGATACCGGTTATATATATCGGAACAGTATTCGCACTTACGTGGCTTATGCCCGGCGAAGACCCGATATTCCATATATTGGCGGGAGGTCTTTTCCTCGGTGCTTTCTTTATGGCTACGGATTACGTTACGGCACCACTCACAGCCAGGGGACAGATGTTGTTCGCATTCTGTGCAGGTTTATTGGTGGTGATGATACGATCATACGGTTCTATGGTTGAAGGTGTAGCCTTTTCCATACTCATAATGAATGCATTCACACCATTGATAGACCGTTACATACGACCGAAACCTTATGGATACGTACCTCCCGAAAAGGAAGAGGAGGATGATAAAAAATGAACAAACAAAGTTTCAAAAATGATGCCTATCCCATATTATTTCTGACCGTCGTAGTGTGTATCTCTGTCGTCGGGCTAACTTTAACCAATTCCGTAACGGAAGAAAAGATCGAGGATGCCAGGATCGAAGCACTCAATCGGGTATTGTCCCAACAATTTCCAGAGATGGATCATTTTGAGTATCATGATGATATCGATGTTTACACAATATTCGGTTCGGAACAAGAAATGATCGGATACGCCTTCAATGTAAAAGCCCAGGGATACGGTGGAGATATAGAATTGCTTGTGGCTTTGGAGAACACAGATCTCTCCGAAGGCGATATAATCATAAAGGGCATCTCGGTCTTAAGTCACGGAGAAACACCCGGTCTTGGCGCAAAGATAGAGGAGGGATCATTCCTACAACAGTTCGAAAAAACCGAGGTAGAAAATGTAAGGCTGGCCGCCAACGGAGGAGAAATAGATGCGATCTCCGGTGCCACAGTCAGTTCCGGAGCCGTGGTTGATGCAGTTCATGATCTAGCGTTAGAAAAGGCAGAATCGATAAGAGAAAAGGAAGATATGGGGGTTTCAGCATGAGCCGGATATACGACAATTTAAAAAAGGGTATATTGAACTCTAATCCTGTCCTTGTTCTATTACTAGGTCTTTGCCCCACTCTGGCAGTGAGCACATCACTGGATAACGCTCTGGGTATGACCGCTGCAGTTTTATTTGTTCTACTATGCGCGAACATAATAGTATCCCTGATACGAAAATTCATCCCCGCCCGGGTTCGTATCCCTGTATTCATCGTGATCATCGCAAGCTTGGTCACGATAGTCGATCTAACGATGCAGGCATTTTTACCGGATCTGAGTGCTTCACTCGGTATTTACATCCCTCTGATCGTTGTCAATTGTATAATACTCGGACGAGCAGAGGCCTTTGCATCTAAACACGCATTAAGCGATTCCATCGCTGATGCAGTGGGGATGGTCATCGGTTTTGGTATCGCTATCATGATGATCTCGTTTTTCAGGCAGTTACTGGGTACCGGCGAATTATCTGTTGCAGGAGAAAGGCTGTTTGAAATACCTGGTCTATCGGATAATTCCATGGCGATATTCATACTACCCATGGGCGCCTTTTTGGTGCTGGGCGTTCTGCTAGCAGCATTCCGATATATGGGGGTGATCGCTAATGAATGATCTGTTCACTATATTCATCGGGATGGCGCTGATAAACAACTTTATACTCACAAAGTTCTTGGGACTCTGCCCATTCTTCGGAGTATCCAAAAAACTCTCAAGTGCAGTTAGCATGGGTATGGCAGTGGTTCTCGTGATGTCCGCCGCATCGGCTATCACATGGATACTTTACTTCCAAGTTCTCATACCCTACGGCGTAGATTACATGTCCACGGTGATATTCATACTCGTTATCGCATCACTCGTACAGATAATAGAGCTCACCATACGTAGAACGAACATAACTCTGTACAATTCACTGGGGATATATCTCCCACTCATAACCACTAACTGCGCGGTACTCGGTGTTACCTTCATCAATGCCCGCGCGAACTTCACGTTCATCGAAACACTGGTTAGTGCACTGGGAGCCGGAATGGGTTTCACACTCGTACTAGCTATAATGTCCGGGATCCGAGAAAAACTGGAACTTGCCGATGTACCGGAATCTTTCGAAGGTGTCCCGGTCGCTTTCTTAGTGGCGATGATGCTAGGTATCGCTTTTATCGCATTCGGAGGTATGGTATAGATGGATACGACCACTATGATAGTGATAATCACATTGACCTTGGTCGGCCTCGGATGCGGGATAGCCATATATCTGGCCAACCGATTTTTACCCGAAGAGGATGAGACACTGAAAGCGGCCGAGGACGTAAACAAGTATCTACCGGGTATGGACTGTGGAGCTTGTGGTCATCCCGGCTGCTTTGCATACGCTCAGCAGGTTGCTAAAGATGTTGACACATTGAAAACTTCTCCCTGCATGACACTGATGAACGATGATGAGAGCACATCTCAGCTGGGACAAACTCTTGGAATAGACCTGGTTGCAGGCGATAAAAAGGTAGCGATCATTCACTGCACCGGCGATTCTGAGATAATAACAGATTACAAAGGTGTTCAAACATGCAAGTCTGCTATGCAGATGTCTGCGGGATTTAAAAAATGTCCTTACGGTTGTTTGGGTCTTGGAGACTGTGCAGAAGTTTGCCCCGTAGATGCCATATCCATAGATCAAGAAAAGAAGATAGCCGTTGTTGACCCGGACAGATGTATAGGCTGCGGTCTTTGTGTTAAAGAATGTCCCAACGATTTGATAGAATTGGTTCCCGATGCCATGCCTCAATATCTAGGGTGTAATTACCTCTCGAAAAAAGATATACCCGGCAGAGAAAAGTGTGATGTAGGATGCATACACTGCAGGTTATGCGTAAAGGTGGCCAAAAGCGATGAAGTGCAGTGGAACGACGAAAAGGACTTGCCTTTCTTCGATCCGGAGAGATGTTTACCTGCACCCGATTCGATCGAAAAGTGTCCTAGAGACATCATCATACCTAGAAAGGTAGGATAACGAATTATATCAGTGTGATATCTATAGCTTCAGCACTCTGGATATCCGGTATTTCGCGGAGATCGATTTCCATGTCATCGACTATCCCACCGGCATTGGGTATAACTATGAGTTATACGAAATCGTTCGCTAATCTCTATAGAAGATCGCATTTATCCAAATTACTTGTAAACTTTCTTTCTACGTTCTACGGTGAGAATACTGATGGTATTATCAAATATATCAAAAA
>CAZAMQ010000090.1:0-6111 GCA_964486225.1 uncultured Thermoplasmata archaeon
TTCCAACTTATCTAGCGTTAATTTTTCCATGTTTTTGCCTCCTTGATCCAAATATTTTCAATGTAACTCTGAGCGGGATTCTGTATTATTTCTTTGTTCACGACAAAAGTGGATATACACCAAGATATTTAATAATTAGGGCAACAGGGAAGGAAGGACTCTCAATATCTGGTTTAATAAGTACAACACGGCCCGGTTAGCTACACATCTATAGCCAACACCACCCCTAAACATTCTCGAAGAACTTCACCGCGAAGCCGCAGAAGTCGATGATCACATCTTTATCTAAGTCGAACTCCTTGCGATTCCTAGGTATAGTCAAAGAGATGCGATTTTGTGAAATAATCGTTCTCTTTGTCTAGTTGGGGATGAAGAAACGATTTGCTAAAAGAGTTTCTTCCTCCACTGTAATTACGTGTTTTTGGGGCGACCTCTTTACCTTTCATCAATTCACCGTAGGTGATGCACTTGATATGCTTCTTCGAGACGATTATGAAATAACAGTTTTTGTAGGGGTAATCAGACGGTAGATCGTCCTTTGTGAAGGTACCATTGGCCCGGAACTTTACTTCGATGAAGTAAACGTTTTTTGAACTGTTACCCTGGATAACGAAAGCGGGCATCCTCTTGATGTTGTTTGCAACATCTCCGGTAACTCCTTTCAATAGCTCCATAACTCCAGGGATCGTGTTCTCCATTCCATAACGGAAAACGTTGTACTCTAGGGATAAAAACAACTCAGGGTTTCAGCTATCCTTCCTTTCACCACAGGTAGAATCCAAAGAACCGCAACATCAATATCACTCCGATGGCTATGATGACCACGCCGAATATCTTTGTGAAATATTTTCCGAAGGAGATATACTTCTCTCCGATGGAAGCCCTGGCCCTTCTAGATACAACCGCTAGAGGTATGATGGGAACTCCGTGACCCAATCCGAAGACGAACAGCAGTGCTCCAGCGACCAAAATGGATAGATTTTCGGATAATACCCAGATGAAAACTGGCAGTATCAGTGAGATCGCACAGGGTGCCCAAGCCAGGGCGAAGAAGATACCTAATGTGAGGGACCCTAACAGTATGGAATTTTTAAACAAAGAAACGATACCTTGATTTATCTTATCCCTGTATGAGATGCCGACCTCGGCTTTTCCAACCCCTTCGAACAAAGGCCTTATCAGATCAGACAGCGGATATATATTATTCAAACCCAACATTACCAACAGTATCCCTGCCCCCATATAAAAATAAACGGAGGCACTTATAAATATACTCACATAAGATAAGAATACTCCTAAAACAAAAAAGACCATAGCCATACCCACGGTAAAAAATACACCGATAAGTAGGCCTTCCTTGGAATGATCTCTTTCTTCCTCATCGCCTATATCCAAGCTGCCCATTATATAAGACAGCATGGCGATCAATAGTGCGATGGAGCAAGGAGAAAACGAGGTGATTATACCCAGGCCGAACATACCAAAAAATGTGATCCTATTATCTCGCACCTCCAGCTCTTCACTTTCCCACTCACCGCTTTCTATCAGGTCCACCTTCTCATTCAACCTTTCGGCGGTTTGGATACCATCTACCTTTCCCTTTCCCATCTGATATACGTTGTACACTGCTGCTATGTTTTGGTCTTCGTCAACGAAGATCACCGTGGGATTCGATACTCCGCCGTCTAGGTTCCAGTAGTCCATGTACTTGCCGGCGATATCATAGGGTTCATGATCTTCGATCCAGTGCCAGGTGACATCTATCTCCCAGTCATCCTCCACTATCGCCCGTCCGTCCATGGAACCAGAAAATTTTCTCATGTTGACTGTTAATATGGTCAGATCCTCTCTTATCTCCCTCAGTTCATTTAATTCACGACATTGACCTTTCAATTCCTCTTCACATTCAAGACAAAGAGGGTACTCTATGTTGGTTATATGGAGTACGACCACTTCCCCTTCATGATCGCTCATGGATATGTTCTGTCCATCCATATCGACTGTGTTGAAATCCGGTGCCTCTCTCACTTCTTTATACGTGTCTCTATCGTTTGAATAGAAAGCGATTGAAAGGATGATGATCAAGATGATGGCTGCGGTTATCAGATAATAAATTTTGTTCTTACCTTTATCCCTCAATTTAAACACCGTTCCACTCTTGGATATTGTTTTCGTGGTAATATATGGCGTCTTTCATGTAGTCCCTGATCCATTGCTCTCCGGTCGCACCTTCGGTACTGTGCCATGCGATCCGTACATCTCCGTTGTTATCTTCAACAAGAGTTACCATGGCGGTGAGAGGGATATACGGCGGGTCACCGTTTGGATCGTAGGCTTCATACGCCTCAAAAGCTTTAGGTTCGGTTCCATCGGTCAACAGATCATAGTAAACTACTTCCAACCCATATTCATCGATGATCGGTTCTATGTCTTGCTGCTGCTGGATGCATGGAGCACAATCATCACTGTGGGCAAATATCACCACGGGCTTGTTTTTAAGTGAATCCAAAACCCATTGAAGATGATCCACAGAAGAACCGTACTCCGGATGGATCTCGGGATTATCGATCCACCAATCATCTCCTCTAGTACCCAGATCGTACCGCGGTTGATAGGTATCCAACCAGCTCTCACCGTTATCCTGGTCATCACTGGTATCAGAGACGATATCCGTATCGTCATTTTTCATCTCGTTCATGTAAAAAACATATCCTGTAGATGCTATGACCAATATACACGCTACGGCGAGTATCATAAGAGCATGTGGAAATCCTTTTTCCTTGGGTTTTCCTTCTATCTTCAATTTTTCATGATGAATCCTGCGGACGTGGTCTTCAGCGTTCTCAGATTTTAATCTGGCGTCACACACCGGACATTTTACCCATTCATCCTGCAGGTCGTCCCAATGTAAAATGGGTTCTTTTGTTCCACCTCTGTCAACACTAGCCATGATAGCAGATTAAACAGATGTTAATTATAATAAAGTTGTGGTTTCAAAATTATTTAAAATAAGCTTTATCTTCAACAGAAGGTCTTCTCAGTTTAGATAATAGATTTCGTTTATCCTTTTACCAAGCCTCTCTGCTGCGTTAACAGCTTCTTCATCTTTAATGATCGCTCCTTTTTCGAAAGCGATCCCGGAAACACCCCGGTTAGCTACGATCATCTCGTGTTTAAGAAAAAATGCGTTGATGGCAGTTATAGCGCTCTCGTGGCCATACTTTCTACCAACAACGATAGTACCTCCAATTTTGTTTCGGAGTTTCCCCTTTATGCTCCAGGTACGATCGATAAAGGCCTTGAGTTGAGAAGAAACATTGTTGAAGTAAACCGGAGTCCCTACGACCAATGCATCGGCATCTATAAGTTTTGGTATTATCATATCGGTCATATCATCATCGATAACACATCCTTCTTGACCCCTACAGATCCAGCATGAATCACATGGTCCGATTTCAAAATCCGTCAGTTTTAGAAATTCACCATCAGTGACATCTCTAACTTTCTGTAAAAGAAGATCAGTATTACCGTTCCTGCGGGGACTTCCGGAAATATATAATGTCCTCATATCTATTCACGATATAAAATGATGAGGTGAATTTAAGGCTTCCTACTATGTCAGATCAACCTATAACTTTTCTGTATTCAGAAAGCAGAGCTTCTTTGTAATCTTTTTCATTATTAGACGGGATATAATTATATTCTCTGAACATTTCTAACAATTCGTCTTTGTCTACTTCATCCGGTGCGATCCCTCTTTCTTTCAAGTCCTCAAAGATGTCTTTCATGCCCCTGATCCCTACCTCCATCCCACCTATATCTAAGATAGTAACGCCACTAGAACCCGAACAGCCGCATCCCGTATGAGTATTCTTAAGTCCGAAAGGGGATTCTTTATGGCCCATCTATACTACCTTCCCGGCTTTCAATATCCTTATGGCTCTTTCAGGGTAATCCTTTTCTCTCATCTTTTTGATAACTTCTTCTATATCGTATTCTAACCGATCGAATGTTATCTCACCATCCTCCAACACCGCATAAGCCGCCCTGGTGTCATCATCTCTGGGCTGGCCCAAACTACCTGGATTTATGTATCTTTTACCCTTGATCTCTCTGTCCATGGGTATATGTGTATGTCCAAGAAGGACTATTTCCTGATCGATGTCTTCGAACCCTTCGAACTCATCCTCAGGTGTTTCAGGTTTCAGGTATTTGTATAGATCATCTTTTGAAGCATGGGTCAAAAAATATTCCTCCGTATAGGCAGTGGAAGGCAATCCGCGTAAGTAATCCACAGACTCTTGAGATACGTCTTTGACAGTTATCTTCCTCACCTCTTGGGACAGTTCTTTTATCTCATATCCGCATCCGCAGTCTACACCGAAAGCGACAGCGTTATCGTGATTTCCTCTTACGACCAAGTCTGCCCTTTCTCTGATCAAGTCGATACATTCCTGGTTTGACGGGCCATAATCCACGATATCGCCCATGCAGTATATCTTATCCCAATTTTCCTCGCTAAGAACTTCTTTCAACGCTTCAAAGTTCCCGTGTATGTCCGATATCAGCAGTGTTTTCATATCAGTCACCTTTTATTTTATAAATTTTTCAAAAATATTTTCTTGTGCGGTTGGCGATAGCCACGAGGGTCAACATGACCGGGACTTCCACCAGGACTCCAACCACTGTCGCTAGGACTGCCCCGGAAGCCATCCCGAATACTGAGATCGCAACTGCGACCGCCAGCTCGAAGAAATTGCTAGCTCCGATCTCAGCTGCAGGAGCGGCGATGTTATGAGGGAGCCCCCAAAGATATGACATGCCGTATGCTATGAAGAAGATCGTGAACGTGAAGATCGTCAGGGGGATCGCTATCAGGAATATATGGGCCGGGTTGTTGACGATGATATCTCCCTGGAAGGAGAACAGGAGTATAAGTGTCAGCAGTAATCCCGGTATAGTCAAGTTACCGATCTTTTCTAGGAAGACTCCATTGTACCAATTTTCCCCCTTTTTATCTATCAGATAGATTCTAGAAAGATATCCTACGAATAGCGGAACGCCTACGTAAAGCCCCACGGACAATATCAAAGTGTCGTAGGGAACGGTTATCCCTCCTATACCCAAAAGGAACGTGACAAGGGGGACGTAAGCAAAAAGAAGGATTATATTATTTGTAGAAACCTGAACTAGAGTGTAAGCCGCGTCGCCGTCTGAAAGATAGCTCCATACAAACACCATGGCTGTGCAGGGCGCAGCTCCTAAAAGCACGGCTCCTGCGATATATTCATCTTGTAATGTCGGTGTGATAAAATTACTGAATATCACCTTCATGAATAGATAGATCAAACCGTACATGACAAATGGTTTTATCACCCAATTAGAGATCCAGGTGACAAAAAGTCCTTTAGGTTTCTCTTTCACTCCTAAGATACTTTTGAAATCTATCTCAGCCATCGCAGGGAATATCATGAACCAGATCAGTACTGCTATAGGGATGTTCACACTCGCATATTCGAACTCACCCAATGTGTTGGGGATAAAGGCGACGTATCTTCCTATAGCAACCCCGATGAGAATACAAGCGACGACCCATACCGTCAGATATTTCTCGAAAAAACTTAATCCCTGGTCTTCTCCCATATCTAACACCTCTCTTCCAATTTATCCCCTAACTCTTTCCCTTTCTCCAATATCTCGATTATTTCGTGTTCTGAAACCTTGTAAAAAATACGTTTTCCCTCTCGTCTTTTTTCGATGAGACCACAATCCAAGAGGTCTTTCAGATGATGACTGGTGAGAGACTGCTCAAGATCTAGACATTCAGCTATATCGTTCACGCATTTTTCTTTCTCACCTATACAATAAAGTATCTTCCTGCGGTTGGCGCTACTCAAACACTTGTATACAAGGTCTTTCATATGAGTGATTAATCATACGTTATTTAAAAACCTTTTGTTCTTTAGGATATGCTCCAAATGAAAATTCAGATGACATTTAACGGACGAACTGCAGGTCTATCAAACGTCGGGACAAGATCAGGAAAGTTCATCGAACATTAATGAATCGTAAAATTAATGTACTATAAGAACAATAGGTGAGTCGATGATA
>CAZAMQ010000091.1:0-5650 GCA_964486225.1 uncultured Thermoplasmata archaeon
ATAATCTTCTTCCTCGGCTTCCACCAGCGAGATGTTGGCTCTGCGTGTAACTCCGCCGAAGTCTATGAGCGCGTCGTCGCCTTGAATACTGACCACACGACCGGGTACTGCTAGGCACATGATGTGATTTACCAGGGTATCCGATATAAAGATTGTGCCCGTTATCGGGACATCGAAGGAATATATTATTATATCCCGACACTCTTCATTGCATCATGCGATGCGAAGAATTCGTACGGGACCATCTCCCTTCGGTGAAGGCGTGTATAGTCAACATTCTCTACAATGAACTCGGGATGAACCAGGTGGCGATCTCCAAAGCTCTGGAGGTCACCCAGCCGGCGGTCTCCCAGTACGTTTCAGGTGTCCGGGGCTGCGAAGTACTCCCGGAAGAGGTATGCAAGGTATCCCGGGAAGTCGCCCACGAGATACACGATCTGTACAAAAAGGAAGAACTGGACAACGAAAAACTCGATGAACTATTCTGCCGTATCTGCAAGATTATCTAAAGAGGGGTATCGAAAACGGATACCGTGTTCAATAAACCGAACTTCTATGTCTGATGGTGGTGATCCTCACCTTTCTGTTTTCTTTGTCCACAGAGTAGAGCACACGATAATCTCCAAGTCTTAATCTGTATGTATTACCTGGTAAACCTTTTAGCGGTTTCACATCGAATTTCGGTCTTGGGCGAAAAGGATTTTTTTCAAATTCATCCAGGACTGTAAGAAGACGCTCGACTATATTATCTGGTATATCATTTAGATCTTTCTCCAGCCGTTCATCTATAAGAACGGTGTACTTAGATGATGGCAATATATCAATTCCCTTTGTTTAGCCGGGATTTTACTCTTTTCTTAAAATCTTTTTTTGAAAGTGCTTTAAAATCATCTAATCTACGATAATGTTCTCTTAGATGTTCAGCAGTGATATCTTCAAGAGATACATTATCCATCAGTAACTGAAGAACATCGTCGTAGGTCCAATTTCCCATCTTATAATCTGCCAGCCTTTCTTTAGTCTTTTTGTCGATAGTGATGGTGGTCGCCATAATTGTAACAATTGTTATAATTGTATTAATAGTTTATGTGCCGAACTCCACCCTCCTTCTTACTTACAAAAGTTCCGTGCAAGTAACGATCACAGACAAAAAATCTTTATAACGATGTTATAATCGGCTGTGTATGTTCGAGAAAACAACGGAAAAAGATGTAACAAGAGCGATAGTGGGAGAATTCGGAAGATTGCTGGATGAACACGCGGAATCGGAAGTGATAGTCATAGGCGGCGGACCCAGTGGATTGATGGCCGCAAGGGACCTTGCCATGAAAGGCAGAAAGGTGCTCGTGATCGAGAGGAACAATTACATCGGCGGCGGTTTCTGGCTCGGCGGATTTCTCATGAATACGGTGACTGTCAGGCATCCGGCCGAATCCGTACTGGACGAACTGGAGATACCATACAAAAAGGACGGCCCATTGTACACCACCCTTGGTCCTCACGCATGCTCCAAGCTGATAGCTGCGGCGTGTGATGAAGGAGTCCATATACTCAATATGACGGAATTCGACGATATCGTGCTGCGAAAAGGCGGTCGGATAGGTGGAGTGGTTGTCAACTGGACACCGGTATCCAGTTTGCCAAGGCAGTTGACATGTGTGGACCCCATCGCCCTGGAATGCAAGGTGGTCATAGACGCCACCGGACACGATGCCTGCGTAGTGAAGAAGATGGAGGAAAGAAAGATGATGGAAACCCGTGGATTCGGCGGGATGTGGGTGGAGGAATCCGAGGACCTGGTGGTTGAACATACCGGTAAGGTACACGATGGCCTGGTGGTTACAGGGATGGCCGTATCGACCACCTTCGGACTGCCCCGGATGGGCCCCACGTTCGGTTCCATGCTCATGTCCGGCAGAAGGGGGGCCGAGATAACGGATGAGCTTCTCGGCTGAGCTTCCCTTCGAACGCATCGTCCTATACGTGGATGAAGGCATCCGTGAATCGGATACGGTTTTCATCGTTAAAGACCTCGAAAGACTCACGGGCCGGGAGGTCTCTGTAAAAGGCGGTATATTCAGCGAAAACCGCGGTGAGCACACCGCAAAAGAGATCGCTCATACCCGGCTATCCGATATGAATTCAAGAGCTCTAAAAAGACCGCTGTCGGTGGAAGTGGCACTTGAAGAGAAGATACTGAGCGGGCATAACATACGCGGAATCATCTACGACGGTTGGAGATTGCTGCGAGTGATGTTCGAGCATCTACCCCCGGAGGAAAGAACGGATAACGTCATCGCAGTGACCGACAGACTGGTTGCCACCATGGAAAGAGGCGAAAACAGGTATCACATAAGAACGGTATTGAACTCCGTACCTACCATCGTTTCCACAAGCGGGATTGTGGAGGGTCCCGCCAGGGCGAAGGAGTATTACCTGAAAGGCTGCACGGATGAACCCTACATGACCCACGAAGACTACAGGATGAGCGAGGCGGTTCTGTCCTACATACTGCAGACCGTCATGTGGAGATACACGGGAGACCCTTTCTGTACAAGGAAAGGCTGCCGGTTGTACAACTCACACTACCAGAAAGACGTTATCAAGAGCCAGGTTAACGGTGAGCTTTGCGAAGAGCATCGAAGGATAGCAGCATACTTTTTATAGCCTTATACCTAATCTGATGTGATAAGATGACTAAAACAGATATCAAGATCACCCGTCCCAGGAAGATGAAGGAGGGTGCGGGTGCGGAAGTATTGAGACTGTTTCCCGGGCCGGACATAGAGCATTTCGATCCCTTTGTTCTACTGGACGAATTCTTTGTGGAGCCCGATGCCGGCTTTCCGATGCACGAGCACGGTGGCTTCGAAGCCATAACTTACATGATAGAGGGTGGATTCAGGCACAAAGATACCATGGGTAACGATTCCGAAGTGTCCGCCGGAGGGGTTCAAAAGTTCAATGCCGGAAAGGGTCTCAAGCACGAAGAGATGCCAGTCGGAGAGCAAAAAAGTCACGGCTTCCAGCTGTGGATCAATCTTCCATTCGAGTTCAAGGATTCCGAACCGAATTATCAGAAGTTAGCTGCCGAAGATGTACCTGTATGGGAGGAAGAAGGGATCACGGTAAGGACCATAGTTGGCGAGGATTCCCCTGTAGAATTGCATGCAGATGTACTCTACATGGATGTACATCTGGAAGAGGGTGCGGTCTACGACCTTGAGATACCATCTCACTTCAACGGTATATTGTATATCTACGAAGGAAGTCCGAAGGTAAACGGTAAGACAGTCGAGTCTCATCACGCTATCTTGCTCAAAGAGAAAGGCGAACTGGACATCATGACCGATGAGGATGCCAAATTCGTGATCATCGCCGGGAAGCCTCTCAACGAGCCCATAATGCAGAGAGGTTCATTCGTCGAATGAAGGGCCAAAATTATATTTAATCAAAAGTAGTTGAAGACATATGGAAAGGTATTCTCGGCACACGGCGCTCAAGGAGATCGGAGAAGAGGGCCAGAAACGTATCTCCAACGGATGTACGGTTATAATCGGTCTGGGTGGCCTCGGCTCTACCATGGCAGATGCACTCGTCAGATGCGGTGTTGGCGAGATACTGATGGTAGATAGGGATTTTGTAGAATTATCAAACCTTCAGCGCCAGACTGTTTACACCGAAGACGATATCGGGCGGCCGAAGGCGGAAGTGATGCTCGAACGGCTTCGAAAGGTAAATTCCGAGGTGGAACTCAAGATGGAGGTAGTAGATGTAAATCCTACCAACATTGAGGGAATCATAAGGAACGCCGATGTGGTCCTGGATGCGACGGACAACATGAAGACCCGCTACATAATCAATGACGCCTGCGTCAAACACGGCAAACCGTGGATATACACCGCGATCCTCGCTACCTACGGCATGTCCATGAATATCTTGCCGGGTAAGGGTCCCTGCCTGAGATGTTTGTTACCGTATAGACCAAATATCGGTAAGATGGAGACCTGCGCCACCGCCGGAGTACTGTTCAGCTTACCGAGATTCATGGCGGATATAGCCGTTACCGAAGCGGTGAAGATGCTGACGGGCGCAGAGCCTAGACAAGAATTGCTCACCTTCGATCCATGGAAGAACAAATATGATCTTACCCGCGTTGTCCGTAACGAGGGGTGCCCCTGCTGTGCCGAGCACGAATTCCGGTATCTCCGAGAGGGGGAAGATATAGCCGTTGAGTTATGTGGTAGGGATGCGGTCCAGATATCTCCTGCAAAAAAGACGGAGATCGACCTGAAGTTCATGGCTCGACGGTATCCCGGTTCTCAATCTATGGGCAACTCGATGCTGCGGATACCGTTGGACAAGATAGAGTTAAACCTTTTCAGGGACGGCAGACTGATAGTAAAAGGTACACAGGATGTGAATAAGGCCAAGAGCCTTTACTCCGAATACATAGGCGATTGATATGATGGATGTACATAATATACGAAAGGATTTTCCACTGGTTGAAGACTGGATATACTTCGATAATGCGTGCACCAGTCTCAAACCGTATCCTGTAGCCCGGGCGGTCAGCGAGTACTACGAAAAATACTCGGTTTGCAGCGGACGCAGCACGCACTCGCTGGCCACAGAGCTGCAGCGCAGGATAACCGCCGGTAGAGAGTCACTGGCCCGATCGCTCAACGCCCATAACACCGACGAGATCGTCTTCACCAAGAACACCACAGAGGCCATCAATATGGTTTCCCGGGGTTTGAGCTTTAAAGCGGAAGATGCGGTCTTGACCACGGACAAAGAGCACAACAGCAATCTGGTTCCATGGCTGCGATTAAAGGACAGAAGCGGTACCGAATACCAACAGGTGGCCACCAAGGAGGATGGTACCTTCGATATGACCGCATTCCAGGAAGCCATGAACTCGAAGGTCAAATTGGTATCAATGGCACATACGTCCAACGTCGACGGAACGAGCATACCTGCCGCAGAGATAGCCCGGATAGTCCACGACTACGACGCTATATTCATGCTCGATGCGGCCCAGAGCGTACCTCACCGGCCGGTAGATGTACAGAAGCTCGATGTGGACCTGCTGGCTTTTTCAATTCATAAGATGATCGGTCCCACCGGAGTGGGCGTTCTCTACGGTAAAAGCGAGATATTATCCGAGATGGAGCCTTTACTCGGCGGCGGAGGTGGAGTAAAGAACACCACTTCAACAGACTACGTACTGCAAGATATACCTCAAAAATTCGAAAGCGGCCAGCAGAACTACGCCAGCCTCTTCGCTGTTGGAACGGCAGTTGATTATCTGATGGATATAGGGATGGACAAGATACATGCTCACGAGGTGGAATTGAACAGACTGGCTACCGAAGGATTGAAGGATATCGTGGACCTCATCGGTCCTGAAGAACCCGATAAAAGGAGCGGCATCTTCAATTTTAGATCGGGATCGCTAGGCCCCCACGAAGTGTCCATCCTGCTCGAGGAACAGGGCATACTAACCCGAAGCGGTATGCAGTGTGTTCATTCATGGTACAACAAAAGGTGTTTGGACGGAGGTACCAGGGCGTCCTTCTATCTATACAATACACGGGAAGAGGTAGAACGGTTCGTTGAAGTGGTCAAGGATATAGCGGAGTTGTGA
>CAZAMQ010000092.1:0-5528 GCA_964486225.1 uncultured Thermoplasmata archaeon
TATATCACACGATGAAAATCGAAAATCAAAATCTGATTGAACATGGAAAAAATATTATTCAAACTTCACACGGCTGAACTCTTACGTTTTTCGCATATGTTTAAATGCGATGACCTGCTTAGGATTATAAAAAATATTGAAACGTGATAGTAGTGAAAAACTTCTACAAACTCCTGGAAGACCTCCTTGAATTCGAAGGGTACAGACTGCTTTTCGAAGGGGAAGGAAAATTGGTTGGCGAATCGGAAAAAGGCATACGGAACCTGATAATCGCCGGAACTAAGATGACCGATAGAGATTTTGAAAATCTGAAAAGATCTGAAGGTGAGAGAATACTTGTACTCTTCGAAGATCCCGGTCTCGATATAATGCAAAAACTTCCTAAGGATATAAAGATATGGGGCAGAGAAGAGCTCATCCGCAGGTTCGGTGAGATGGCCCTGGAAAAATCAATATTCGAAGGTGCTACCGAAGGTACTCAAGGACTCGTCGGTCCACATCACCCTGTTGACTTAAAAGATTATAAGCGTAAGGAGGCCACCCTGAAACCTGTAATGGATTTCGATGATGTCACTGAGTTGGGCGAGAAGATGGCAAAAGGCTTCCGTTACCGACTTGAACTGGTACCACATTATCTCTACTCATATAAGGTGAAGATGCAGGACGGAGAAGAAGATTCAGGCCAACTATATATCAATGCTATCTCCGGTTCTGAGAATTTTTGGTCTTTCTCATTTGAGCGTGTGGCGGACATAAAGCGTTCTCATTTCAAACTCGAACCGAAGATATCTCAGGAGGAGGGCATGCGAAGGGCTTTGAAAGCTGTCCACAATCGTGACAGATATCGCCAGAGACAGGAAGAGCGCTGGGAGGAAGGCGGCACCACTATCATTGAAAGGGGGAAGAAGGTCCCCTCTAAGGAGGATATTGATATATACTTCAGTGAGATGGTTTATGTGCCAATGTGGGCAGTTGAAGGTACAGAAGGTATAGTCATCATCAATGCGGCGACGGGTAAGGTCGAGGGCGAACCCAAATATATAGGCGAAGAGGAGCAGAGGAGCTAGGTCGTTTCTCTGATAGCTTCTTGGAATACTTCTATTCCTTTGTCAATTTCTTCATTACAGATCACAAGGTGCGGTCTGAACCTCATGCTACTTTCACCGCAGCCGAGAATGATCACTCCTTTTTCGAAAGCAGTGTCTATAACGGCATCTCTCCGTTTAGATGACGGCAGGTCAAAGGCACACATGAGACCTTTTCCTCTCACATTGGTAACCTCAGGGAATTCATCCTGCAGTTCCAACAACCTTTTATGCAGGTATTCACCCATTCTTCTGGCGTTCTTCACCAATTTTTCCTCTTCCATTATCTCCAAATATTTCTGGCAGCGGACCATGTCTACCAGGTTACCACCCCAGGTGGAATTCAATCTGCTGGATTTTTCGAATACATTCTCATTAATTTCGTCCACCCTCTCATTGGCCATGATACCACATACCTGGGTCTTCTTCCCAAATGAGATGATATCCGGTGCAACATCGTAATGTTGGTATGCCCACCACTCACCGGTCAATCCGAAGCCCGACTGTATCTCATCGAATACCAACATCACATCGTTCCCGTCACAGACCTTTCTCAGCCTTGCCATGAATTCCGGTCTGAAGTGCCTGTCACCGCCTTCTCCTTGAATGGGCTCTATGATCATTGCCGATATGTCCTCTCCTCTATCCTCCAACGCCTTGTTGATCTGCCTGATGCTCTCGTCTTCCTCTTCTTTTACCCGTTCTATTACTTTTTCGGTCACCGGGAATGTGAGATCCGGTGTATCTATCCTTGGCCAGTCAAATTTGGCGAAGTACATATGTTTTGCAGGGTCGAAGGTATTGGTAAGACTTAGCGTGTATCCCGTGCGTCCGTGAAAAGCGTTCTTGAAATGTATGACCTGATGACCAAGCTCCTGTGTTTTTCCCGCTGCAAAGTTCTTCCTCACCTTCCAATCCATACTTACTTTCAGAGCGTTCTCCACTGCCAAAGCACCACCGCATATAAAGAACAGATGCTTGAAGCTGTCGGGTAGTGAGACCCTAGAGAAGGTATCCACAAATTCTGCCATGTAAGTAGTGTATAGATCGGAATTGGTCGGCTTGTTAACAGCGGCTTTAAGCAGCCGTTTGCAGAATTTGGACTCCCGCATCTTGGGATGATTGTGACCAATGGGCATGCTTGCGAAACATGAGAACAGGTCCAGATAACTACTGTCCTTCTTCGCATCATGAAGGTAACTTCCCCTGCTCTTCTCCATGTCATAAACGATATCCATTCCATCGGTTAGCATGAATTTATTTAAGGTTTCGTGCACCATTGTCGGGGATATATCGGCCATGATTATTACCTAGGGGGGTGAAAATGAGGCCATATTAAAATGTTTGCTGGGTTTGGTTGATACCACTTGAGATACTCGTCGTATTCTTTTTCTACGTCCCGAAAGGTTAATTATCTACCACGCCTATTGTATATTTACCTATACAAAAATGCTTTGGAAAGGTGTTTAGATGAAGAGGAAAAACAAAAGATGTGTGGTATTTTTAATAGCAATAGCCTTGATTATCTCCTCCTTTTTTTCGGTGTTCGTCAATTCCGGACATCAAATCGAGGAGAGTGAAGAAAACGAAATGGTCTTTTTTGAAGGATATGACGATATCTATTCTGAGACAGTAACCGATCGTTCGCCGTATCCATTCCCGGATCATTATCCTAGCGTTCTAGAGTTGTACGATTGGTACGACGACCTTGTACTCGAGTTCCCTGATCTGGTAACCAAGACACATATAGGCAACAGCTACGAAGGCAGAGATCTGTGGATGCTAGAGATAACATCCGATGAAGATGTGCAGGTGGATGAAAAACCCGGGGTACTCATAGACGGTGGTATGCATGCTAGAGAATGGTCAGGTCCTCAGGTAGCCTCTTACTTGATGTGGAGGCTGCTCAACGAGTACGATACAAACGAGACGATCTACTGGTTGTTGAACAACCGGATAATATACATCATGCCCATGCAGAATCCCGACGGATACATCTACGACGGAGACGGTGTTTACGAAGATAGGGCCGCTTGGAGGAAGAACAGGAACGCATCGACACCTACCTCGGCCGTGGGTGTGGACCTGAATCGTAACTGGGATATCGCTTGGGAAGGCGGCAATACGGACCCGAGTTCAGATACATATCGAGGTGAAGCCCCCTTCTCCGAATACGAGAACTGGCATTTACGAGATTTCATGTTGTCACGCGATATCCAGTCATATCAGAACATTCACAGCTATGCGGGGACTTTATTAATTCCATTGATGTATTCAACAGACCCTTCACCTCATGACGACTGGTACAGGGGTATGGCGGACCATATGACCTCGCAGACTTCGCGTTTGGGGGATGAAGATTGGCACTACAGTTACGGTCAACCCCATGAAGAGATAGGTTACACCGCCACTGGAGGAGTTGTTGACTGGGTCTATGATGCCATCGGAGCCACCGGGTTGTGCTTCGAGATACATACTGGTGGTTCAGGTTACGACGGATTTTATCCGGATCCTAGCCTGATCATGACGATAAACCAAGACTTGGATAATTCATTGATCTATCAAAGCAGGGTGGCCGACACTGATCTGGGAGATAGTACAACCAATCTTTACCCCCCCGTACCCTACATTCTTTATGGGAAGGTAACGGATACCGGTGGTTCACCCGTTATCGGGATGGAAGTCACACTGGAAAATCTCGATACCGGTGAGACACTGTCGATCACAACCGATGCGAATGGATATTACGAGATGAACTACGGTAATCTAGTGGAACAAGGATATTCTCTAACAGATACTTTTTCCGTATCTGCATGGACTTCTTCGGAAGAATTTACTATCGGAGACGAATGGGGTAGAAGAATAGACTTGGAGGTGATTATAGAGGGAGATCCACCGGAGATCACGGTCATATCTCCCAACGGTGGTGAAGAGTGGTATGCACATACTGATGAGGATATCACTTGGACTACGACCCAAGGTGAAGATCCTGTTGATTATATCGACTTATGGTACAGCGTAGATAACGGGGCATCCTGGACTAGTATCGATTCCGGACTACCTGACTCAAGTAGTTATACATGGACCGTACCCAACGATGACAGTTCCGAGTGTTTGGTGCGTGCTCGAGCCGTGGACACAATGGGACGCTGGGCTGAGGATATAAGCGACGGTGTTTTTGACATCGTCGGTGTAGCCCCTATGCCGCCGGAGAATCTTTTGGTGGAGCATGTTTCGGCACCGTACATGGCAGTATTCGACGACTTCGCAGACGGCAACTACGACGGCTGGACGGTTTACGACGGTACATGGGATGCTTCGAATGGTTATCTACAGGGTTCCGGTAGCATATCCACACCCGCAGAGTTCAATGGCGAACCCATAGACGCCTACGGTAGATGGGAATACGATTTCCAGCTCTCCGAGGTGTCCGATGCCTACGGCTACCAGCTAATGAGGACACATTTCATACAGATAGACGATCCCGACTCTCGTTATGCCAGCGGTTATTATGTGATAATCACCGGCCAAATCAGCGGCGGTGACGGTCAGATCAACCTCTGGAGATGGGACAACGGTGACACACCTGGTGAGACTGTTACCAGTGGTAGTTGGAGTCCAGATACAGATGTACACACATTGGCTATAGAGCGAGAAGAGAGCGGTGCTTTCACTATTTACCTTGACGGTACGTCCCTTGGTAGCGGTACGGATAACACCTATACCACCAACGAGTACATGGGCTTGCGACACAGTGAAAATCCTTCCGGAGGCCCCGATCATATAATCCACGAGATCCGGGTTGAAACCACGGGCGATGGAGATGAGCACAATCTGTTGACTTGGAACCCAAGCCCGGATGAAACTCTCGGCGAGGTCAGCCACTATAATATCTATTGTTCGGAATTCCAGAGCGGTCCTTGGGACGGAAGTACACTCATAGACAGCGTATCTGCGGATGGCTTGGCTGAGTACGAATATCTTGATATGTTCAAGGGCATGGCCGACGAGATATACTGGTGGTACGTAGTACGTGCAGTTGGCACGAACGGTCTTGAGGAACAGAACTCCAACGCTGTACAGGAACCCGGTGCACCTTCTGAGACCTTCGACATACCACTTTACGCCGGTGGAGATGCAGGCGGCTGGAACTTCGTGTCATTCAATCTGATACCGACGGACACCTCACTGGAGACGATACTGGCGGACATCGACGGTAACTACGACAAGTTGATGTTCTACGACGCATCTACCGGAGAATGGAGTTCTTATGTACCCGGAAGAGCTGACAGATACAACAATTTGGATACGTGGAACCATCAGATGGGTATGTGGGTACACATGACAACAAGTGATACGCTGACAATTACGGGTACAGTGCCAGCAAGTACGGATATCACCTTGCAGCCGGGTTGGACCATGGTGGGTCTGCCCAGTGAAACA
>CAZAMQ010000093.1:0-4903 GCA_964486225.1 uncultured Thermoplasmata archaeon
GAACTCCATTCTCCGGTATATGCGTCGAAGTACATCACCTTGTTGTAGTTGCCGTCGATATCTACAAGTATGGCCTCAAGCGAGGAGTCCAAAGGATCCAGGTTGAATGAAACAAAGTTCCAACCGTCTGCGTCTCCACCTGCATACAGATCTATATCGAAGATTACGGTTCCACCGGGCTCCTGCACCGCGTTAGTGTTCTCTTCTTCAATTCCGTTAGTACCTACCGCCCGTACTATGTACCACCACCAGATGTCATCTGCAGTACCTTTGTTCCAATCAATGTAGCTGTAATCCACAGAACCGTCAGCATCAACACTAGAAATAAGCTCGTAACCCCCTTCTGAAGTCTCTGAACGGTAAACGTTGTAATGACTTACATCGTTGGGATCGTCTATGCTAGCATCCCATGTCACTAGATTATGGTCAGTACCTTCAGGCTTATCGTAATCTATGTATTTATATTGGTTGAAAACAGTTACTTCATCTTCCAAATCTTGCTCTGCGAATTCTCCGTAAAGATATTCACCATACGCTTCCTCGTTTTTCAAATAATAGTTGAAGAAAGAAGTTGAATACTTTCTAGCGATACTGTGCTGTTCTTCACGAGAGATAGTGGCCTCTCCATCACCTATACCACCTGAAATGGGATCCCTATCCGCATATTGGTTGTGGTTTGCACCCTCGATCATAAAATATTGCGTAGGCGATTCTTCGAGACCATCGTAAACAAGTTGTGAATTATCCTCAGGAGGCGCTATTTCATCGTTTTCACCTGCCTGTAACTGAACCGGTATATCTATTAGATGTAAGCCTGGCAGTGGATCGGGATCATTGTCGATAGCCACGGCCATGGGTGCTAGAGCCTTTACATTGTCTTCGCCCTGCTGTACCTCATACTGTACCGCTAGGACCGCTGCCTTGGCACCCAAAGAGAATCCGGTGAGGGCGATTCTGTCCTCATCAACCATCCCTTCGATGGGACTCTCACCATCGTTGTTATTCTCTTTAACGAAATCAATTGTCGCGAGTAGTTCGTAGGCACACTTCTCATGGTCTGAGTCGAACATACCAGCGTGTTGTAGGCTGGGAACCGCGGTGACGTATCCCCAGCTAGCATAGTACTCACCCCAGGTCTCAAAATATGATTTATCCATTGTAAAACCATGACCCAATACTATAGCGGGATATGGGGGTTCAGTGTTATCCGTTGGATAGTAGATATCAACAGGTGTAGTGTCACCATATGGTCCTTCAAAGGATGTTGTCCATAGATTTATGTTATAATCCCCCGTTTCTCCAGGTTCTTTTACACCTCCATAGTGTTCGACTTGAAGATTTTCCGGAGGCGCTGGTGGTGTATCCATTATTGAAAAAGAACAATCGGGCGGGGTAAATATTGTAGTCCAAGATGCTCTAGTATCAGAGAGACGGACATATACTATTTCATCCACATCTCCCAATGTTTCTCTCGATACCATGGCATTAGCTGTAAAAAGAGATAGTAGTAGCATCGACACGCTCAATACAACCAACGTTTGAATGTTTTTTTTTCGCATATTGTTTACCTCATCTTTCGCTGTTAACGGAACCGAAGCATAGTTCGATTCCACCTTTCTTTTCGAAAAAGGAAATAAGAAAAAAAGGGGTTTTTAGTAGGTGACTATCCAGTCGACCTCGTAGTCCGCATCGTTGTATAGCCAGTAACCTTCACCAGGTGCGAATTCGAAGTTCCCCGGGTCGTGGTCGTATGCAAGGTTGTACTCCTGGGAACCGTCAAAGTAACCGATACGGCTTACCTCTACCGGTAGTCCGTGATTACCGCTGGTCGAACTGGGCAGTCCCACCATGTTCCATCCGGGCTGCAGTGTGATGATTGTCTCTCCGGGTTCTGTACCCTCTACCGTCAACGTATCATCAACAGTCATCCGTATCCATACACCCATACGGTGGTTCCAGTTCTCTAGATTATTGTACTGGTCCGCTCTGCCGGGTACGTAGGTGTACCAGCTGTCTGCGACTGCATCGTAGTACATCACTCTATCATAGTTACCGGATATGCCGTATTCTGGATCCTCAAGGATATTGACTAAGTTGGTATCACTAAGTTCTAAGTTGAACGATACGAAGTTCCAGCCACCTGCTCCTGCGGACAGTGGTATATCCATCGTCGGTGTACCTTCGATTGTGAATTGTTCGCTTACATCAAACCCACTAAGGCCGTTATCATCATAGACCGTAGCTCGAATCCTGGCTTCGCTAGTACCTTCATCTGGTACAAGCCAATCATAGCTACCGGTATCGGCTACTTGCGCGATAAAGGTCCATGATGCACCATCATCTGTGCTGTATTCGAGTTCGACATAATCAGTCGGTGCATCTCCTTCCACTGTACTCCATTCGATGGATTCAGTTGTATCCGCACTCCAAGTCTCTCCACCACTCGGTCGGGTTATGTCGATCGATGGTCCTTGGATATCATCAGAGCTGATCCCACCGCTTATCACAACTGCGAAGGGTTGGGGTCCTTCCGGGACATTGTTCGCAGTTACAGTAACGGTGTATGTACCCGTTTCCACTCCGTTTTGAGCGGGTAAAAGCAGTATGTTCTCTTCAACGTTCAAACCGTCCCATTCGCCGCTCCGTGGACCGTTCCATGGATTGCTGGTGGGATCTGGTTGCGAATAGCCTGGATTGTATCCTGTGAAGGCGTTTCCAACGTACCTAGTACCACCGGGTGTTTCCAACTCTAGATCAAGATCATTTACTATCGTTGGATCGGAATTCGCTGCCCCAGGATAGTCTGTCCACGCCATGGTGACCTCCAATTCCTGGTTAGGATCATCTACGTCAAACTGCATGGTCCAGCTCTCGCCCGTACCCAATCCAACACCTTCGTTCCACGAATCATATATTTCTAACTGTCTTGCATCGGCTTCGAAGTGAAGAACTCTGTCCAACATACTTCTACCGTAACCCTGATCTCCGTTCGGGAACCTGTTGTCGTTCGTATAAGCACCACTTCCAGAGATCTCCACCGCGCCGTTGATCAACGTCGCTCTAACTAGTGCAGCGCTGGGATTGAATCCGTCTCCCGGGTTCTCACTGCCGGAAGGATACCAGCCGCCCTCGTAATAATGCCTGACCTGGCCTACCTGGCCTGCGACTCCAGGTGTTGCCATACTGGTACCACTCATTGAATCATAACCATCATAGCTTTGAGCTGCGGAGACTAGATTTTCACCTACATGCAGCACAGTGGGCTTGATCCTACCGTCATCAGCGTATCCTCTACTACTGAATGATGAAACGTCGTCATGATTAGGAGCGTTTGTAACCGAACCGATACTCAGCGTATTCTTTCCTTCAGGTTGTTCGGAGAGTGTGTTTGCACCATCACCTGAGTTGCCCATGGCAAACAACAGGTTGAAGTCCTTATGGTCCCAGTTGAACTGGTCTCCTTCAACCGCTAAACCGGTGTAACCGCTTCCTCCACCCCAACTGTTGGTGTGTACCCGGGAGCCCCAGTTGTATGGATCTCCCCATCCGTCGTTGTACATGTCAGATGGAGGGCTGACAGATCCACAGGCATCGCTTGAGATGTCCTGGAATATCACTCTTGCCCCCATGGCATTCCCGTCTTCTTTGTTGTATTCTCCGTAAGGGGGTGCATTACCCAGTACAGTACCGGTCACGTGAGTACCGTGGTAAACTCCATTGTTCAGGTCTCCACCTGCGTCAGCGGGAACATAATGTTCTTGGATCTTTCTGTGATTGTCTCCAACGGGATTTCCATCGGGATCCTCCCAACACTCATGATCTGGATTATCGGAGTTACCACCATACAGCTCGCTGTCCATCACAGTTATCAACTGTCCTTGACCAGTAACCCCTATATCGGTAACTTTCCGGTTGTCCTGTTCGTTGGTCTGTGCTATCCATGTAGCATCGGAGTTGGCGATATAATATTCATTTGTCCCTTCCACTATCGATTTCACATTGTGGAAATTGGCTAGATTCTCTATTTTTTCTGTTTCTATCTCTATGTTCACTCGGTCCCTAGCGATACGGTTGATCTCTCCACCGATATTAGCTATCCTACCGGCCATCATCTGTGGGTCCGCTCTTCCAAAGAAGTAAACATCTAGTACTACCGTACCAGGTCTTTCCAAAAGTTCATGATCGAACCTATAGGCGGGTTGATATATGCCGACCCAATTTACATAATCCAGTCGTTCGACGTTGCGCATCGTTTTCAAATTCATCTCTACGATGAAGTTGAATCGGTGTCTGAATTCATGTAACCTGACATCCATGTCCTGTAACTGCTCCTGCCATTCCATCTTTATGGGGCCGATGAACTGTACAATGTAATACCCTTGACCATCATTCGGATAACCCGATATCTCGAGATTCGAAGGTATCTTCGGCTCGCCATCTCTTACGTTGAAGGAGTATGATTGCATAGCTACATAGTCTCTGTTATCCAGGTTCTCAACGATATATCCTTGTTCAAGTAATCTATTATGCCTCTCTAAAGTCGTCTCTACCAAAACAAACTCTTCATAGTCCGCTAAAATATTATATCCTTGGGCTCTGAGTGTTTCAGTGGTCATGCCTCTTTTGTGTATGAGGATCGTGAGTTCCTCCTCCGCAGTTTGCGATGATAAAACAACGCCCACCGACAGAGCGGATATCCCCAACACTAGCAGTAAAATTACCGCCATTACTTTGGTCCTTCCTTTCTCATTCATGTTGTTCTCCTCTATGTTTTCCTCTTTTAAACATTTTAGTAATCTTAGTACATTATACAATTTATTTATGTTCTATTTATAACTTACTGTTACTTCAGTACTTCGGAGAGTAGAAAACGTAGATAACTTTTATATTGAATCCCATCTAC
>CAZAMQ010000094.1:0-4815 GCA_964486225.1 uncultured Thermoplasmata archaeon
ATCTCACCAGTATCGTAGTATTCCTTGATTATCTGTTGAATTCGACGTCGTGAGATGTGTAAACCATTAAGATGTGTCACCCCTTTGTTGAAATGACGAATTCACCAACAAAGAGGTGACACGAGATGATAATAGAAAGAGGAAGTATATATTTGGATAGGGAACACATCGATGTTCTCAAGGATGAGCCAAGCTATGTGAAAGAACGTTACGGAGCTGTTGCGAAAACACTAGTCCCTAAGCCTTTTGGAATCACTCGTAAAAAGGCTGCGGAGATGATCGGTCGAAGTCTTCGACAATTTTACAGGATTCTAAAGAGATTTCGAGAGGAAGGTATTGGGGGTTTACGATTCAAATCAAAGCGCCCGAAGACAATACCGAATAAAACACCTAAAGATATCGAAGATAAAGTGGTCGCAATAAGAAAGGCTACTGGTTTTGGCCCAAAACCAGTATCAGACATTGTTAATGAAAGTTTACGAAGGGCGGGTAGCACAAACCGCCTTTATCCATCTCTTACATACAATATCCTTGTAAGAGAAGGTGAGATCGAACGCGAGAAACGTATTCAGAATGAGTGGAAACGGTTTGAATGGGGACATCCAAACCGTTTGATACAGGCAGATCTAACTTCATTTAATGGCGTCTCGATACTAACAATGGAAGATGATCATACCAGAAAAGGATGGGCTGTATCTCTACGAAATGCGAAAGATAAAACTGTTATCCAGGGAATGAAGAATTTGGTCAAAGTAAAGTACGATAATCTTCTCACTGACAATGGATCTCAGTTCAGTAGAAAGAATAACGAAATGAGAAAATACTGTTCTGAATATATCAATCAAAAGCATATATGGACAAGCATCCACCATCCTCAAACTCTTGGAAAGCTTAGTGCATACCAAAAAGGATTGAAACGTTTCCTTAGACATCACCTTGGCAATTCAAGGAATAGAACTGAGATTGATAAATTCATCCGGATTTACAACCATTGGTACAATAATGGTAAACATCATTCAGCCATTGGTACTTGTCCAGAGGAAAAATATTCTGGTGAGGTAGATTACAAATGGTTTGACAAGCTCGTCAAAGCACTTAAATTAGAGAAGGTGCTTCTACCTTCTCAATAGAGGGGTGACATATCTCTCTAGGTTACACATTCGACGTCGTGAGACATTGTACTTCTTAGCTGCGTAACTAGTGGACAATCCATGTTTTACTTCGTATGCAATTATTGATTGGACGTCTTCGTTAGATAGTCCCATAAAAGGAGTATGAAAAGAGCTACTTAAATCTTGACGAAATTTTTTCAGGATAATACAGAGATTCTAGCTTGTGTGATAATGATGTTCGCCGTCGCCTTCACCATACCTTCGCTATACCGGTCATACTCTTCCATCTCCCCTGGATCATACATTTGGTTTTCTGTAAAATTTGGTAATTTGAGTTCCTCAGAGTAGCAAGTACCGCGTTCATGTCCTGTAAAATAGATGATATCTTCGGGTAAAATTTGCCAATCTTTACCGCCTTCTTTTTCTATTATGATAGTGTCGTCCACGGAAAGTTTTTCATCTACCTTATTATCATGCCAGATGATACGGTTCATCTTGGCGTTAGCAGTACTCTTGTTACCTGTTTCAATATCATGGTGGGTATAAGTGTACACCTCAGACCATCTATCTTTTATGTTTGGAAGAGGCATGTACACCCAAGAATAATTTTCCAGGGAATTCTTTAAATCAAAATTTAACTGTACCCGTTCGCTTGATATAGAAGACAAAAATTTTTCTTCTTCACCGTCATAATAGTAGATTCTATCAATCGTGATCAACCAAACATCTTCATGACTATCCACAGAGAAATAAACACGAATCCATGGTTTTGGCCCGTAAGCATCAGGTAAAGAGAAATATAGTAGAAGAATCAGTGCTAATAGTATGATAATAACGGTAGCCATACATACCACCTTAATTACTTTTTCTTCTAAATGCCTCATTCTTTTCACCGTTATATATATGTGAACAACGCTAAATACTCATCGCTTATCTGAGGAGTAGACCTACCATCATAATTTATTATTCCAAACAAGCTAGAATAATTGTTTCGACATGCCCAATAACCAGCATACCATGCTCGCCAAAGGTGGTGCGGTTCATTTATTGAGCCAAGTCTTTTTACTAAACCATCATATGAGTGGTAATTCCAGGGCGTATAATAGTGTCTACCTTCATATAAGAAAGCAGAAGATTTTCCATCCGAACCAACTGTAGTGTATGACGGTTCACCCGCTTCAGAAGAGGTCATTACAATTCTGTTTTCTCCCTCTAATTGCGGAATAGCAGTTCCACTGTAACAAGCCCAGATCATCATTGCCATTCGGTTGTAACTTATATTCTGAAGAAATTCATTTAATTTTGAATACTCTAATAATTCGTAATATTCTGATTCTCTTTGGAGTTGCATCCTCCCATCATTTGACCCGTGCCCTGTTAAAGCTATAACAAGAAAATCGTTGACGGTCATATTCTGCTCAACGCTTTCGATCGCACTCTTTAATCCATCACGACTCGCTTCATCATCCACCGCCTCACAACCATCTGAATGGTCTTGATCTTCATCACCCCACACAGAGTAAAGCAGATGAACATTCTCTTCAAGATAATTATAGTCATCGACTAACACATCGTAAAGATATTTGATATCGTTCCAAAATGCAGGATAATTCCTATCTTCTTCAAAATCCCCCGAAGCCAACAGCACCGCATATCTCGCGTTGTACAGGTACGGATGCTGCCAGCCGCCGTTGACCACACCGTATTGCTTCTCGTAAGATGAGGGCATACCGTCCCTGGACATGTCGTCGTTGTCCGGGTCATCGTTCGTCACACCGTCGCCGGACATATCGTACCTCCACTGATCGTTACCCACAACACAAAATATCCATATCATTCTATCCCTATCCTCTTGTACACATATCCAGTGGTAACTATGGTTTTGAAGAGTATCAGCAATGCGAAAATCAGAGCAAGGTGAGGATGAGTGATATGGGGTGTGACGAATATGAGTGAGGACACCAATGGGATGAAACTCAAGCCGTAGATACTGTACTCGATAAGGCCTTTACGGGGGATCCGTCTTATATCATAACCCAGAAGGATCAATGTGAAGGATATACCCAACAGTACTCTAATAATTCCTAGCATTGTTTCGGTCGTAAAAAGATGGAGATCATAAAAAGAGGGGGAGAAAAAGAAAGGAAGGAAAATCGCTCCGAAGATTATGAATCCTAAATCGGATATTTTGTGTTTAGAAGATAGGCCTAGAAAAGTAGCACACCACGTAAGGATAGGAATCAAAGGAAATAAATCATTAAATAAAGCTCGAGTATATCTCATATCCTTTTCCACAAATAAAAAGTAAATGCAAGTAGAAAGGAAAAGACCGCCAATAAAATATAACATGAATGATCCAAAATTTTCCTTGTCCATTTTAAATATGATTTCTTTCTTTACAAAACTACTATCAAACCCTTCAAAAAGTATTTCTTCACGTTTATAGTCTTTTCTGAGTTTTAAAAGACATATCAGAGCTAGAGACAATAAAATCGCTAACAATATGATGTATCCAGTATAAAGAGATACAATTGTTCCGATAGTATCAAAACCACCTAAACTTATTAAAAAAGAAATAAAAATGATTATAGACAAAGAGAGATAAAACAAAACTCCAAAGAGGACTGTAGATTTTCTTCTTTTTAATGGTATAATGAAATCGATAATTATGAGTAGGCATAGAAAAATAGCTGAGACATTTAGAATAAAGAGAGGGAAACCTATCAATAAGCCACCCCCTAACGGCAAACTAAAGGCAAATATCAATAACAAAAATACTAACAAGAAGAAAATCAAAGCTACTCTACTCGCCAATCTTTTGTTTGATTCATATCCATAGTTCTGAACTAAAATATATGCTGAAACAAAGCTGAAAGAGGGGATTAGGGGTAGAATCCATATATTAACCATTATTAATATGCCTACGACCGGTAGTATCAAGATTTCTTTATGATCCATATATGTTCCTCTTTAATATATGTTCCTCTTTATTAAGGCCATTTATCCAACGACACCTCCCTCCATCTTATCTGCTCGATCCATATAAATGCTTGAGGACCCTGTGGTAATGGTATATCATGAGGTTTTGAATGACGGAAAACGGGTCCAGGTACACTTCCACTATCGCCACCCCATCTGCCCTTAAACTTCAGCCAAGGTTGGGTATCAAGTAGAGAGATGTTGTAATCAGTCGGGTCTAAATGAGTTCCATCGCCGTAATGTCGCTCAAAGTATTCTTCAGCCTGCCAGGCACCACCCTCAAAGTAACTCGCGTGAGAGCCTTTAGCCACGTATACTATTGGGCTATCATCTTCCTTTTCTATGTCCCACCAGTATGCCCATTCACCACCATAGTGCTGGGAGTAACCAACAAATAACGGAGTTCCATATGGTGTTGATTCTATCTGTATCATCTCCCAATCTCCCTCATGCTTCCAGATCGGTTTATCATCGTACACATAGAAGAACCAGTATTGTACCACAATCCAGTCGTCTCTAGCGGTCGCCACCCGTGAGTACACGTTATAGTCGTGTGGTTCTACTGCATCATCATCGAGATCTAAATAGTTTTCAGAATCGGGATAATTCTCCAAATCTTGAGATGTTACCTCGTCCTTAATCAACATACCATCACCATCATAAAGACTCGATTGTTCTAAAAAGTTTTCTATACGCGTCGGGAAGAAGGTTTCTCCTTCATTGA
>CAZAMQ010000095.1:0-4650 GCA_964486225.1 uncultured Thermoplasmata archaeon
CGCTCCATATACCTTCTTCGTGACCGTCAGGCATCCACGAGTACGCATCGATGTTCACATCGCACACGTATGCACCGAGAACTACTTCAAAGGCCTTTCTAAATCTATTTAGTGCGGGTATGTACTTACCATCTTCGAGCTTATCGACAGCATCCTCATACACCCCCTCAGCCTCCTGCACATCCGGGTGCTCGGAGCCGAAGTTGCGGGCTGCTTCATCGAGCACCGTCTCCACCTTCAACCGCATCGCTTCACACAGCCACAAAATAACATCCTCCGTCGGTATACCCTGTCTTCCCTGGCCTGCGGCGTTTAAGTGAACAACCGCCTGACGAACGGATTTGATGGACTCTTCTCGCTCGTGCTCGGTAACTAAGGATAAGGCATCCTCCAGGTGTTCCACCGCCTTTTCGAGCTGGCCCACACGTGGATGTCCGCTGTATTCCTCTATCATATCTTCGATCTCACCGGTAGCTGCTGTGATGTTCTCCGTATAGACCGCATCACCGGAATCGCCGCCGATGTTGTAGATGGTCACGTGCATCGGGTTATCGACGTTCAGGTATATCGAGTGTGTATCAGCCCGTAAAGAAGAGACCTTGAGGAAGGTTCTATCTAAACTGCTTCCTCCCATATTTTTACTCATTTTTACATCTTCTTCTGTAAACGATACATCAGTGTTCTGAAGATTTATAGAGTCTGAATCAATTCCCATATCCATGGTGGTAAAGAACCATGTATTCGACTGCGTAGACCATATACCGTCATCCGCTACAGCGTACCAAGAATACGTTGTACCTTCGTCAAGATTCGACCATTCGACCGATGCACGAGAGCCGCTTGCGACATTGTAGTCAGTACCTATCAAGGTATCGGTTGAAGCGTCGTAGAATAATACGTCTAGATTATAGCCCAATTGGTGGGAAACCGCTACACTTAACTCAGGATTCAAGCTGACATCGGTGGCACCATTTTCAGGCTCAGGGTCCGTAGGAGGATATGGTTCAACTATTTCATCTTCGGAAAGTGCATTGTATGCTACCAGTGCGTAATCCTGGCTGTCGTAGCCTAAGTTGACTGCGTCACCCGCAATATTTCTGGCTTCTACTCTTACAATGTACAATCCAAGCTCAACATCATCAGGATGTATGTAAACATTTTCTACATTGTTGGTATCGTCCCATCCATCTCCACTGTAGTCAAAATCACCCATTGCGTTTGCTCCGGCCTGGGTCCAACCACCGCTGAATGCATTACCTCTATATATCTGGCCGCTTGGTGACTCTACCTCCAAGTTTAAATCGTTTCTCAACGACCTGCCACTACCTGTATCTTCTGGTGCTTCTTTATCAGTCCACACCAAACTGAACTTTAGGGGTTCACCTCCTCGGTCAACCTGAACTATATGTTCGTTCTCCTGTAAGCTATCTGTAAATACGATTTCTTGGTCGAATAAGTAAAATGGAACAGGATCTCCAAGAGGATATTGCAACTTAGATATATCTACCATTCCCCATCCTTCATCCCTATTGGGTATAGGGCCAGTGTTTCCATTTGCATCATCCATATCGTATGCAGTGTTGATTAGCAGTGCTTTTACCATTGCGGGGCTCGGACTCTCGTTATCCTCATGGTTATTCTCGTACCACTCGACCGTGACCGCAGCGGCACCAGCTACAGCTGGGTTCGACATGGATGTTCCGTCGCACCATTCATATCTGATATCTTCTGTATACAATCCATAAAGTTTGCTACCTTCAATCAAAGGCGTACTCGTACTGGTGGAAAGTATAGTAGCCCCAGGAGCTACAACATCCGGTTTAACACGGTTATCAGCTGTCCATCCACGTGAGCTGAAATCAACGACATTATCAGGGTTATCAACATCAAACCTCTCATTGCCATAATCTGTGCTGTCTGGCATAAAAGATTCTGTAGCACCAACAGTTATGATATTTTTCGCAGTACCAGGGCTGATAACAGTCATTATGTCTGGACCTGAATTGCCAGCGGAAGCAGTTATGACCATAGGTTCGTTAAAACCAGTTTCTCGATTCGCGTCTCGAGATGCCCTATCATATGCATTTGATATAGTGTCATAACTTCCACGTGCGTAGATACTACCCCATGAGTTAGAATGAATATATGCATCTGATTTTTGTTTGGCTACTTCCACTATCTCATAATAATCATCTGGAACAACTGTCTCGGGGTCAAAGATTTGAACAGAGAAAAGATTAGATTCGTATGCAAGTCCTTGTCCGGTGAAATAGGGGGCATAACCTGCGTACTCAACACTGATCCCACCGTAAGTATCACCAGCCGCTGATCCAGCAACGTGGGTTCCATGTCCATGGGTATCTGCCCACATGTGCGGATGGTCTCCAAAACTGTATCCGCCTATCACCCTGCCTTCAAAATCTAGGTGACACGCACTTGGTGTAGTACCATCCCCCAATCCTGTATCCGCAATCGCAATAGTCACACCTTTACCGGTGTATCCTATCTGGTTTATATATGCACCATATTCTCCGTGTTTCCTGTAAGGTATCGAGGGGTCGTTGTGTTCATCGTCCATTATCCAAGCACCACCGCCGATGATCTGAGAATCGATCTCAGCAGCAAGTTGGGGTTCAACATGCCGTGAGATATAGTAAACATCGTTCATTCTAACTATTTCATGGAGTGACGAAATATCATCAACGTAAATAACCATATGGTGGCCACCGCCTCTGTATCTAATATCCGTAAGGGAATATACTTCATCTGCGATATCGGTCACGAGTTTCAAGCTGTCTTCAGATGTTCCTGCAACGAGACCGACCTCCACAATACCTGGCTCAAGTCCGGGCTGCAGCTTGTAGTACGGATGATAGACACCTACCCAATCTACAAAATAGAGTTTTGAAACCTCTTGAGCAAGTTCGGGTGTCATACGTACACGGTAAGCATAGTTATGCATATAATCCATGACTTCAACACCGATATCCTCAAGTCTCGGCCGCCAACCGGCTGCTATCGGTCCGAGCATATGCACTATGTACAGTCCTTTCTCGCCAGACTTGTAGCCGCTCACCCTTAATCCTTCAGGTATTATCGGTTCCCCCTCAGTGAAATCGAACTCATATCCCTTGACATAGATAACCGTTCTTTCGGGCAGCGTATTAACGATAAATCCGTTTAATTCGAGCAACGTCAATGTTTCTTCGTCCCCGTCGATAAGAGCCCCATTGGCGTACCGTTCGATTATCTCGACATCGAACACGTCCAACAACATTTCATCCGACTCGCTACGCACTACAACCAGTGCTATGTTTTCATATGCAGTGTTTCTCTCGGCAATCACAAATCCTCCTGAAAATACAATTGAGAGGAGAAGCATCGCGTTAAGAAGCAATGTCACTATCACTCCTTTTTTTATCATGTTATTCACTCCTTTTTCTAAATATCTAATATCGTAGTAGTATAAAAAGTTTGCTCGGTATATATGGGGGGGGGGGGACATTAAAAACCAGATGGCAATTAGTGATAAGGTAAGTGTTATTAACCACCTTAACCGTAATAGTTTTTAGATGAAAGACAAAAAACCAACCGCAATGACCATCGCGGTGGTTCTCATGGTATCGATTGTAATACCCGTGGCTGTAGTAACATCGGGGATACCGGAGGTCTCGGAAGTGCCGCCTGAAGGATGGAGCGAGGACATTCGGTTGACAGAATATGAAAGTACTGATAGAAGGGCAAGAATGGCTACATGGGGTAACGTTGTGCATATGGTTTGGATGAGATTTGTAGGGGAAGATGAAGGTTATAATGATGTGTTCTACATGAGATCAGAGGATAATGGATGGACATGGTCAAACCCTTTGCAGTTATCGTTTTCTGAGTTATCCCCACAGGGCCATGATATAACAGTACATGAAGATACTGTTTACGTCGCGTGGAGTCAGAGAGGACCAGCAGGTGCCCGCGAGATATTCTACCGCCGTTCACTCGACGGAGGCGATACATGGGAAGATGAACAGCAGATCACGCAGCCAACGGGCGAGTGGAAGTACAGGCCGCGTATTGGGGTCAGTGACGATGGGATGACCGTACATGTGGTGTGGATGGATGAGAGGCATCGCGATGAAACAACTCCACCTACCATAGAACTGTACTACAACCGCAGCGTCGATGGTGGTGAAACGTGGGAGGGCGAGAAAAGACTGACTGAAGCTCCATATGGTTCTGGCGGGCACAGTCTAGATGTCGAAGGTTCTACTGTACATCTGGTTTGGATGGACGAAAGGAAGGGATACGAACTGTTCGATATCTACTACAGGCGTTCGACGGATGATGGTGCGACATGGGACGAGGAGGTCGCTATCACCGACGATGGTAACAGGAATTCCGTACCAGATGTCGCGGTCTGGGACGGGAACGTGCACGTTGTTTGGCATGAGGATTACGAGATCATACACTACCGCAACTCCACCGACGGAGGCGGGAGCTGGAACGACCCGCAGCAGTTGGTTGGTCCTACAGGGTATGCCGGTAACCCAAAGGTAGCATCGGCAGAGGAAGAGGTGCATGTAGTCTGGTTCGACGATATCGATGGGGGTGATGATATCTATTACAAAAATTCAGAAGATGGGGGTATAACATGGG
>CAZAMQ010000096.1:0-4240 GCA_964486225.1 uncultured Thermoplasmata archaeon
TGTCTTCCACTATACCTGGCCATAGAGGTACGTAACGGTCGTGTGAATCCTCTGTCGGAAAGGCATAGGCACACCTGTAGTAAGATTTATTTACAATATGCAACGTACGTGACCAAAAAGCACGGAGACGGTCATCATCGGGAAGAAAAAAGATAAAAAAGAATTCGATAGGTACGTAAAGGAATTCGAAAAGGCTCACAGTGAGTTTTTCAAGGGCAAGGTCCAACCCACCACCGAGGAGGAAGACCTAGAACAACAGGAGGAGTTCGTTCGCTGGTACAACGAAGAGAGAAAGCAATCGGATACTGGATTGACCCCTGTTGAGATGGGGGAACGGTTATTGGGATTCGGTATCGATGAATCCGAAGGGGATATCCTTCAGGAAGCGTTCACATGCGTTGAGCAGGGGAAGTTCAAAAGGGCGAGGGAGATCGCCGAGGAGGTCTTGGAGTCAACACCGGACGATGTGGACGCTCTCTCCATAATGGTACAAACCCTCTTACTCGCAAAAGACCAAAAAGGAGCCCGGGAAGCCCTTGATAGATGGGAGAAGATCGATCCGGAGGATCCGTATCTCTTTACACAAAATGCCCAATACCATATATGCAACTTGGATTTCGATAGGGCACTGGAGTACCTGGACAAGGTGTTGGAACGGGAACCGGACTTTTTTGAAGGATTGATCATGAAAGCCCAGATACTATCTCTCATGGGAGAAAAAAGTCATGAGGAGTTCATACGGAGGGCTAGAGAGGTCGATGAAGAACAAACCGAAGATGTCCTCGGATCCTATTGGATAGATGCTGTCATCGAACCCGACGAATTTTTTTTCTCCGAGATCGAAAAGATAGAGCACCTTATAGAATCGGAACGAACCGAGGAAGCCAGACAGATGATCTCCGAGGTAAGAGATATGGGTTGCCCCGATGAGGTTGTTGATGTTATAAAGCGCATGGAACTCGATAGCTTTATGGTAGAGGGTAGGGAGGAAGAGGTAGAGAGAAGGGTAAAAAGATGGTTGAAGGATGATCCTGAAGATACAGTGGCGCTGGATTACTCGGCCAGATCATCGTATTTCAGGGGTGACCTTGAAAAGGCACTCGAGACCATCGATAAGGTTATATCTATAGGGGAAAGGGATTTTGATGAGTTAGACCACTTCGGAAGTTATGCTTTCAAATCGGAGATACTCAAAGATATGGGGGACGAAGGATGGAAAGAATGGAAAGAGAAATCCGATGAAATGCGAGATAGGTTCTTGGACACCATGGTAGAAAGATTCGGGGAAGAGGTATTACCATTTGAGATGAAAAAGGACATATCCCGTAAAAGTTCCGGCGAAAGGAAGGAAAAACGACTGGATGAGTTTTTTTAGGATGATAAATTATCTCGAACGGGATGGTTTGCCAGGGAGTTCGAGGACGGGATATGTTCACTTGAGATGCCGAAAGAGGTGGCGGTGGAGCTGTGCGAAAAATTGGTGGACAGGAAATAGATACTCGGGACGCATCTTCAACGGTATTCCAGTTACTAGCCAAGTGAATCCAGGAGCGTCTCGACTATTATGGTTCCACACGTACAACATTTCCAATTCTTTACACAAAATATATAATCGTTCATGGATGTAGAGGAGTTCGCACATGCTCATATCCGTAATCATCACCGTCAGAAACGAGGAACGAGACATGCCGGACCTTCTGGACAGCCTCGTCGTCCAGCAGCCACCCATTGAGGTGATCGTGGTGGATGCCAACAGCGAGGACAGGACACAGAAGATCGTTAAAGAGTATTCAAAGGAGTACGATTTCGTAAAGCTCTACGCTAAGGGGGGCACCAGAGGTGTGGGCAGGAACCACGGTGTTAAAAAAGCCAAGGGAGACCTCATCGCCTTCATAGATGGTGACGAAATAGTGAATCCATTCTGGACGGAAGAGATGCGCAGGAGTGCAAAAAAATACGATATCGTGGCGGGAAAAACAGTACAGATAGGCTACCATGCCTTCGAAGAACTGGAGAGGGTGGAGCTTTATTACAAGGGATACGATGTGACCTATCCCTCGTGCAATCTACTCTATCATAAAAAGGTATTCGAAAGGATCAATGGATTCGACCCCTGGTTCCAGACCGCCGAGGACATAGACCTGAACTTCAGGGCAATAGAGGCCGGTGCCACCATCGGCTATAACGAAAATGCCATTGTCTATCACCGAACAAGAGGCAGCTTCTACGGATTCTTCAAGCAGGCGTTCTGGAACGGCTTCGGGAGAAAGCAGCTGACCATGAAGCACGGTAAGCTGTGGTCGAATTACTCACCGGACAAGATGATCAAGGTCAATCTGACCACGTGGTACGCCATCAGGATGGTGCCTGCACTGGCAGGATACACGGCATGCAAGTTTTTCGGGACAAAACCGGGGGAATCGGATACGCCGCTTTAATCACATCAGAAATAGTTATAAAGAACCTGTACATGTTTGCAATCGTTATGAAGACATCTGTTGTCATCCCAACTATGAATGAGGAAGAGTCCATAGGTGAGGTGCTGGACGAGGTCAAAAAAGCACTCACCGGTAAGGACTACGAGATGCTCATAGTGGATACCAAGTCAACAGATAAAACGACAGACATCGCCCGAGCTAAAGGTGCAAAGGTCGTCGACGAACCTCGAAGAGGATACGGTCTAGCCTACAAAACAGGTTTCGAGACTGCCGAGGGGGATATAATAGTGACCCTTGACGCGGACTGCACTTACCCGGCTGAAAAGATACCTGACATGATCGATATGATAGAAAAGGAGGGTTACGAGTTCATCACCACAGACAGATTATCAAATATATCACCGGGAGTTATGGGTTCGGTACACAAATTCGGCAACTGGGTACTGAAGACCACCGCTAATATATTGTTCAATATACGTCTGAAAGACTCGCAATCGGGAATGTGGGTTTTCAGAAGTTCCGCTCTCAGGCACCTTCACCTGACAAGCGACGGTATGCCACTTTCCGAGGAGATCAAGATCGAAGCCATAAAAAAGGGTCTGAACTACATCGAGGTGCCCATAGACTACAGACCCAGAAAAGGAGAGGCAAAGATACGTTCGTGGGGTGACGGCTGGAAGAATTTCACTTTCCTGTTCAAAAAACGATTTGGATTGGTGTAATACATGCACGATGTAAAAATATCACCGTCATTGTTATCAGCCGATTTTTCCTGTCTCCGGGAGGCCATAGAAACGGTAAAGGAAGCAGAGATGCTTCACCTGGATGTCATGGATGGTCACTTCGTACCTAACATAACCTTCGGACCGTGTGTGATTCGCAAGATACGACCTTACAGCGATCAGATATTCGATACGCATTTGATGATAGAGAACCCCAGAAAGTATATCGAAGATTTTGTGGATGCAGGTAGCGATCACATCACCATCCATGCGGAATCTCATGATGACACAGATGATATACTTCGAAGTCTGGACGTGATCCGGGAGGCCGGGACGAAAACAGGCATAAGCATCAATCCGGCAACACCTTGGGATACCATCAAGGGATTGCTCGGCAAACTGGACATGGTCCTTGTGATGACCGTTGTCCCAGGTTTCGGAGGTCGGGGATTCATGCACGAAGTGGTGCCCAAGATAAGGGAGATCAGGGAGTATATACATACTCAAGGTTTCAAAACACTGATATCAGTGGACGGTGGAGTTTCGCCAAAGACCGCACCTATCGTGGTGGAAGCCGGTGCGGATATACTGGTGGCTGGTTCGGCGATATTCAAGGGTGAGCCGGAAGGGAATCTTAAGCGACTTCGGGAAGCTAGCAGGCGGTAAGATGATCTTACACATAGGCAGATCGCGGTGACGGATTAATTTTTTGATATACATATCTACTAAATACCATAAGATGACCGAAGTGATCATACATACTTATCCGTGATAAAAACGGAGACATCGGCGGCATCCAGAGAATATGCAAATCTGATGTGAACTACACCCCCCAAGTAAGGGTGTTTCCTGCGAATACAATGCCTATTTTTCGCAGATCATCAACAAATCGTTGATAGGCTGTCTACAAGCCATTCTGGGGTAGGTAGCGTGGCATTATATTTATGGAAGAGCTTTGATATCCATCTCACTACCACAATCCCCACATCCATATATCCTCTTATGTTGTGGCCCGTCCCTTGACAGGTCTTTGTTGTCCGGGTCATCGTTCAGCACACCGTCGCCGGACATATCGTACGA
>CAZAMQ010000097.1:0-4060 GCA_964486225.1 uncultured Thermoplasmata archaeon
GGATGGCATCGTCCACGGTGGATAAGATCTCTGCGATGCGGCGCTGTTCGGGGAGCGGTGGGAGTGGTAAGGAAAATTCAGAGAATTCTCCTTTATTTATGATGGGAGTTGCTGTATTACCCGCTTGAGATTTTATCATAGGTGTAATTTGCTGTAAAATATAATATATGCAATTTGAATTAATATTCTTATCACAAATAATACTATTGATCTGCTGGTTCGTAGCAAGTTTTTTTCCTGCGATAGCAATCTTACCAATAGTTGCCCCTATACAAACAAACATTATTGAATTTTCTGGTAATTGTCTAGCATTTTCAAATCCTTGTACAGATAAACCTCTATTGGCTGATGTTATAATTTTTTTACTCCCCATATCTTCAGGAGTAACAAAAGGATAATCGCACCCAAAATTTTCTTCATCTTTAGTTGAAGGAGTAGTTCCTGTAATTATTTTACCAATATTTCCAATATTAGTTGTAATCCAATTTACCGGTATCTCCACCGTCTTGGGCCCGATCCGCACTTCCTTATACTCAGACATCGTGATACCTCTGGAGATCGTCGTTCATATAGCAGAATGACTGGGGTGGTGTGAATCCGGGGATCACTTCGTAAGGGTCGATAGCGTTGTCGAATCGGTTGAAATCCTCGATACCGATGGCGTATCCTCTTTCCTTTCCCGAAAAGTAATCGAAGAACTCCTCTTCGCTTATACCCGCGAGGTTATGGAATCGGTCCCAGAGCTCTGCCGGGTCGTCCTCGAAGATCTCTCCGGTGGTGAAATAACCGATTATCTTCTTGACCGGCGAGGTGCAGTAGATGTATATGATGTCCGGTCTGTTCTCGTCCTTGAAGATCACCTTTCTGAACTCTAACTTCTTATCGCCGTCCGCGATCCTTTCCACGTATTTTGGTTTAATCGACAGTAAAACGTTCATCATTTGAACCCCATTTTCTGTTCATAGCCAATCTCTTTAATACCAACAACACGGCAGAATCGTACGACACCTTCATCTTCGATGGCCTCGTCGAGTTCGCTGAAGTCTTCGATACCGGTGGTGTATCCTCTTTCCGAGATTTTATCGATGACCTCGGGATGTCCCATAGATGTCGCAAAATGCCCCATGAATTTGTGCCGATAGTGATATACAAACTCGTTCAAAATATCACTCATCATCAAGCACCTCCCAGTGCCCACCTTTTGGTGGGCCGACCCTTCGGATCCTACCTTCTTTCTTCAGTTTCTTGATGTTCCATTCTACACCCCGAACCGAAAGGCCGGTTTCAACAGCCATCTCACTCTGTGTGATCTGAGGATTATCTTTGATCAACTCGATTATTTTCTCCACAGTTTTCTCCACAGTTTTACCATCTTCAGATAGATTCAAGTACTCTTCGCTCTGATGAAATGTCACATAAAAGTAGTTCTCGTTGAACTTGATATCGGGGAAAGGGGCGTTCTCTTTTTCGCACATCTCTCTGATCCTTTCGAATCCGGTTCCCAATTTTTCGACAAAATGGATCCTGGAGAAGAGGTCGGCTATTATGTGATTCCTTCTGAATACCGTCTCTCCGAGTACGAAATTAGCGGGTTCCTGCCAATAGTTCTCGATCTTTATCCGATCGGGGAAAAATCTCAATATGTTGTTGTGACCGTGTTCGAAATAATATTTGTGCATCACTGAGTTGATAACCGCTTCCCTCACCGCATCAAAGGGATATTCGTAAACGTTCTCACGCTGTGGAACCCCCTTAAAACGATAAGCAACCTTAGTGTACAGCTTTACGAACTTCATCACGCCTTCGATGATCTCAAAAAGACTGCCCTTTATTTCCTTTCGATCTATGATGTCGGTGCCGGCATCGTCTTTGAAAAGCACAACCGTATAAACTGACCAGGGTACAAATCTCTGTGGATTCTTTGCAAAGAATAATACCCCTGCATTGTTGAAATACAGACGACCTTCTTGCTTTTCAGCCACACCTAGATTGATGAGCATTTTTTCAACATCGTCTATATCTGATAGATCTGCTAGTTCTAAAAATCTTTTAAATTTTTCATCATCGAAATCATCTAGATACACAAACTTTGGTTCTATCAACTCATCAAATCTCGTCTTACCTTCAGATTTGAATATATCGATTATTTCGTCTCTTTCCATCTTTTGAGAGTTTGGACCTATCCTTTTGTAAAAGCCAGATGAACAAGCGTACGGCTTATCCATCCCCTCTCTTACATCTATTATCAAAATATCTTCCATCTCCTCAGTTATTATCTTTATCTTCGGATTGCAGTTATTAGCCATGTCTTGGATCTGAGACTTTGGTCTATTGGTCATATCTAGGCCTCTGACTTTGCTATCGTCTGTAACGCCTAAGAAAATTTTACCGCCTGATGAATTAGCGAAGGCGACCATGTCTTTCTCAAAACCACGCGCCCTTTCTTTGAACTCTATCTTGTACCCCTCTCCCTCAGCCAAAATCATGTCTAGTTCATCTTTATCCATCATCTTTCACCCATCGAGTGTATCACTTATATTACACCCCTCGTTCATACCCGATCTCCTCCAGATATCCTTCCATCTTTGTCGTGACTTCATCTCTCTCCTCTTCAACCGCTTTCAACTCGCCCCACGCTTCGTTCACGTCGATCGGTTCTTCTGGTTCGATGGTATCAACGTACCTGGGAACGTTCAGATTGAAGTCGTTCTTTTCGATCTCTTCCGTGCCAACAACACGGCAGAACCGTTCAACGTCCGCGTATTCCTTGATAGCGTCTAAGATCTTCTGGATGTGCTCGTCTTCAAGGAAGTTCTGAGCACTGCCTTCCTTGTACTGTTCTTCAGCATAAACAAATATGATCTTATCCTTTCTCTCTTCCGGCTTATCCTTGTTCAGTATAAGGATGGTTCCCGGTGAAGAAGTGTTGTAGAACAAGTTGGGCGGCAGCGCGATGACCACGTCAACAAGGTCGTCCTCAACTACCAATTTACGTATCTTTCCTTCGGATCCACTTCTGAACAGAACACCGTTGTCCAGAACGATACCCATCTTACCAGTTTGATTCAAACTGGCCAGCATGTGCTGTATCCAGGCCCAATCGGCTGAACTTTTTGAAGGTATACCGTACTTGAATCTACCGTAGGGCTCGGATTTTTCTAGATAATCCTTGCTCCATTCTTTCTGGTTCCACATGGGATTAGCTATCACCCTGTCAAATAGCATCAGATCCCCGTCTTCCGTAAGGAATTTCGGGTCTCTCATGGTATCTCCTTTCTCTATCTGGGCATCCGGTATATCATGTAAAAGTACATTCATCTTACCGATAGCCCAGGTGTTAAGGTTCTTCTCCTGACCAAACAACGAGATATTGGCAGGATCTCCGTTTTCATCTTTTAGGTGCATAGCAGAGTAGATCAACATACCTGCCGAACCGCAGCACGGGTCGTAGATACGCATACCCTCTTTCGGGTCTAATATTTCAACGATAAGTTTCACAACGCCCCTGGGAGTGTAGAACTCTCCGCCCTTTTTACCGGCGTCGTCGGCGAACTGTCTTATCAAGTACTCGTATGCTCTACCGAGCATGTCGGGATCTTCCAGATCTTCGTGGCCCAAACGTATCTTGGAATAGTGAGCTATCAATCTACTCAGTATGTTGTCAGGCAGCCTCTCTTTGTCGTTAAAATCTATGTTAACCAAAACACTTTCGAGTATAGCGTTATTATCCTCCAAAGCCTCGAAAGCTTTGTTGATTGTGGCACCGATATCCCTCTCTTGTTCCTTGATGTGACCCCATCTGGCTCTCTCGGGAACAAAGAAGGTGTGCTGGTCAGGATCTTCCCAAGCCAGCCATTCACTATCGGTTTCCTTTTCAATTTTTTTAGCTTCATCCTCGAAGACGTCGCTCAATCTCTTCAAGAACAGCAATCCGAATATGTAATTCTTGTAATCTGAAGAATCTATGCTCCCTCTAAGTATGTTCGCTGATTCCCACAGATGTGATTCCAACTTATCTAGCGTTAATTTTTCCATGTTTTTGCCTCCTTGATCCAAATAT
>CAZAMQ010000098.1:0-3990 GCA_964486225.1 uncultured Thermoplasmata archaeon
CCGATACCGGAGTTCGGTTCTATCGTAGTGCCGGTGATAATCGTGCTGGTAACGTGCGTCGGCGTAGCGAAGTCCAGCCGACGGAAGCGGGATCGCAAGTAGATAGAGAAGGGCAGCGAAGAGCACTGATTTTATACCGGTTACCACTTGGTCGTGCTGCGCAGCGAGCTGTTGACGACGAACTTGCCGCCGGCATCGATGTTGATACCATATCTTTCCGGCGGTTCCGGGTTCTCGATCACGAAGGTGACGTTGTCGTTGAACCCAACTTTGCCAATTGGATTACATAAAAGCGCTTTTTTACCAGTATTTTTCATTTTTTCAGGTTTTTTCAAACGACCAATTTGACAGATAATTTCATGGGTTACCAGACCCGCCTCTAAATTGAATTATTAAGGAAAATATACAGATAGAATTTGACAGTTCACGCAATATTTTGTTTTTCAAGGGTATGATCGTCGTATAAACCGTAGAAATTATATAAAATCAAGGAGAAACTCTCAAAAAACCAATGATTATCTATGTTAATTTTCCTAAAAAGCCATGGTGTTTTACCAACTGTCAAATAGATTTTCTTGACTTTATTGGCATCACATGTCACGTAACTGTTAAAGTTGGGTCGTTGAAGATTATAGTGGAAGTCGAAACTTTTTGAACTAAGTTACGACCTCCACAACTCATTTCGGGAATCAAATTCCCGATGTCACCTGAGAGCCATAGGCTTTCAGGTTAGACGTCAAAGACCTTCTATTGGTACAAAAAGTCATGTCTTTGACTATAAATTACCTCCGTCTTGGATAATTAGATTTCCCAGTGTTAAATTTATTTTAGTGCGAATGTATCCTTCTGATGGATATATATAATCGTATCCATCTTCAGCAGTGATTATTTTATCACCAACCCACTCCACATACTCATCCGCCATAGGTGTAACAGTAACACCAAAACTCATAATCCTCGGTGGCGCTTCTACTGTTTCAGCGGGAGCATCTAAAACTTTTTGAGCGAAGCGAGAAAAAGGTTTAGAAAGGAGGAATGCAACACATTCCTACGCACCTCACTTTTACCGATTTAAACCTCGCCTTCATCTGGTGGTGGCGACGGTGTTTCATCGATGAATTGCTCATATGTATCTGCACCCTGGATACCCGCTTCGGGGGGGTACTCCTCTGCCGGAGACTCTTGGATGGATTCTGTTGGTTGGGCTCCACCTTTCTTTTTCATGAGAACAAGCACCATTACAATTATTATTAGGCTGTAGAATTCTTGCAAGATTATAAGTTTTATGTGGGTTGAGACGAGGGGTTTTTAACATCCCTCTCCCATTACCCACATGATCTAAATGCAAAGAAGTAAAGCACCTATCGGATATAAAAGGCTTTTGCGAAAGATCAACAGAGAAGGGATCATCTCTCGGAAGGCGTTTTTCCGAGCAATTGGATCCAAACACGGAAACTACATCCCAGCCTACTTTCAGGGGATGATCATACCCTCAATCACACACAGCCATGGATATTTTATCTCGAAGAAGTTCCTCAAAGAAAAAAGAGAAGGCCGAAGGCTCATTTGCCTTCGAGCAAGCCCTGATGTTATATAACGATGCTCTGGACTCGCTTTCGAAAATAGGAGATTCATCCTTGGATGACAAGAGATCAAAGATCATGGAAAGGATAGGGGACATCACGGTCTCCATGGGGGAATATAACCAGACTATAGATAAATATATGGGGATCGAAGAAATCGTAGAAGATGATGAGACGAAGGCCAGGATGCTCAGGAAAGTCGGGGAGATACATGCGAGCAAGGGCGAATACGAAGATTCCCTGGATTTCCTTGACAAAGCAAAGGGCCTGGCGGGAGAGGGAACGGCGGAGTATGGTAGGATACTGTATGCCCAAGGGCCGCCCCATATGAGAAAGGGAGATATGACCGCCGCACTCAACCTTTTCGAACAGGCGGTATGTATCGCCGAAAAAGTGGGTGACAGCAAAAAAGATCTAGGTAATGCCTTCCGCTCGATAGGTAGTATAGAGTATACAAGGGGAGACCATGAAAAAGCCATGCAATTTTTCGAGAAAAGCCTGGCGATGATGGAGGAATCCGACGAACCCTACGGCATAGCGGCGGCACTGAACAACATCGGCCTCGTACACAGGAATAGAAGCGAGATCGAACTTGCCCTGGAATACTATGATCGCAACTTGGATATCCTCAAAAGGATCGGGAACATACTAGCCATTGCCAACCTTTTGAATAATATCGGTAACGTATATTGGAATCTCGGTGAATTGGACAGGACACTTGAATATTAAGGCCGCAGCTTGGATATCCAGGAGCGGATAGGTAACAAACAGGGTGTCGCGATGATCCTGGACAACATGAGTATAGTTCACATAAACAGAGGTGAATTTGACCGTGCGCTTGAACTCCAATTCCGCAGTTTTGAACTAAGGGAGAAGATAGGGAATGTGCAGTGTATCGCACAGGTATCGAAAAGTATTGGTACCTCATATAAATTCAAAGGTGAATTGGAGAAGGCGCTGGATTTCCACAGGCGGAGCCTGGAGCTATGCGAGGAATTGGGCGATAACACGATCGTTGCCAATTCCATGGGCAATATCGCCCTAGAGTACTTCGAGTTGGGTGATCTCGAAAAGTCACTCGACTACCATAAGCGGAGTCTTGAGATGAGGGAGAAGGTCGATGACAAAAGAGGCACTGCTTCAGACCTGAACGACATGGCTATGGTTTTCCATACCATGGGCGATACGGAGAGAGCCTTGGATATGCTCGAGCGCAGTTTGGTCATATGTTCCGCGATAGGGGATAAGAGATTGACAATAGACAACTTATGTGCGCAGGCGGAGATCGATATCGATATAGGAAACTTGGAGAAGGGCATCGAAACTCTCCCGAGAGATAGGGGCCAAGGGCAAGGAGTGTCTCAGTCATCGTTTACTCGGTATGGCTTACAGGGAGATGAAGGATTGGGAACGGGCGGCGGATGAGATTGGAACTGCTGGAACCCTGACACTGGAGGTCGGCGATATGATAGAACAGACGAAACTCTCCTTCGAACAAGGATTACTATGCAAAGCCATGAACGAGACAGGAGAGGCACGAGGGTGTCTGGATAAGACCATGGATGAGTTCCAACGGATGGGGATGAAATCGTGGATCGGCAAGTGTCGTGCGGCGCTAGAGTCCCTGGATGACGAAGCCATCAGTGGTGGGGAGTGATATGGTATTGAGCACATATCATAACGAAAAAACGTATATCCCAAAAGGTTCCTTACCCTCAGGATAACGGAGTTGGACAGAATGGATGTTTTCGAAGCCATAGAGAAGAGGCACAGCGTACGAAGCTATACTGTAAAACCGATACCAAAGGAAGATCTAGACATGCTCTTTCGAGCCGCTAGGGACGCACCTTCGGCCAAAAACCTTCAGCCCTGGAGATTTATAGTTGTTACCGACAGGCGACTGCTTAGAGAGATGGTACCCATATGCCACAATCAGGGTTTTGTTGAGGACGCCGGAGCCCTCATAGTCGGTATAACGGAGGAAGAAAAATGGGCAGTGGTTGACCTGGCCATCGCTCTGGACCACCTGTCACTGGCTGCAACATCACTGGGTCTGGGTACCTGCTGGATAGGCGCCTTCCACCCTGACGAGATGAGAGAGAAACTCGGGGTACCCGAGGAATACTCGGTCACCATGTGCACGACCGTCGGCTATCCTTCAGGCAAAGGTCGGTCACCCACCAAGAAGAGCATATCTGAGTTAGTTTGCATGGAGAGATATAGGGAGAGGTAGCGTCGTCAGCCGGCAGTCTCCGAGACCGGATCGGTTTCCTCCGAGATTTCCTCTTCACCTTCAACTACCTCTTCATCGGTCTCTTCCGTCAGCATCTTACGGCGGTAGAGTACCAGTATGGCGATGACGGCGATAGCGAGCAGTAGCAGAAGCCACCAGTAGCTGCCCACGAAG
>CAZAMQ010000099.1:0-3792 GCA_964486225.1 uncultured Thermoplasmata archaeon
TATCACTAGTACGATTGCGAAAAAAACTGCAGTGGCTGTTTTTGTTTTCATGCTTATTCCTCTTCAATTTTTACTTTAAAACAATAACGTTTCCATATATCATATAAGATTAGGGCGTATATATACGGGTTTTAGAAGTAGCAAACAACATCAGTATAATATGATTGGATGTATGTCAATGTATAATCAGAAGGTAAAGGTAGGTGAAAAACATCTTTATAGTCTCAGTAAAGGTTAAATCCATCGAAAACGCTGTATGTACAAGATGGGAATGGAACTAACCAACAACAACCTTTTTGTCAAAAGGGACCGGCTATGTACGCTCTGTAGAGGTACTAAGAACCTCTGTAACAGAGAACGATGTCCCGTCCTGGTGAAGTACTATTCTCAAATGAAGTCACAACCTCTGACCGATAGGACCGATATCTCCGGCTCCTCACCACCCGGAGTTTTCATTGGAAGGTACGGTTACCCGAAAGTGGACATCGGACCGTTGGTACCCCCTTTTCACGGCGAGACCAGCGAGATGGACCTTCCGGAACTATGGCTGGGTAAAAGCATAGATGAGATAGTAGACTTCAGGACACAGTTGATAAGGGGTAAATATACTGTAGGTGTTGAAGATGCGGGCACGAACGAGAGGGTGGTGGATTATACACGAGACATGGCACTTTCCAGGGAGCCTGCAGAAGTTGAAGTTTTTTTTTCAAAGAAACCCTCTGGTAGGATAGTTCTATCCGATTCTATACAGCCCTACGGCCCTTCTGCACCTTTGAAGAAGCTCGACCTTGGGACATTGAAGATCGACAGGCGTATGGACCGTGCATATTCCGATACCGATCTTAAGTCCGTCGAGGCCATAATGGACCTTTACGAACACGGTATATATGTTACAAAGATACAGCGAGCATTCAGCGTGGGAGCCTTCGGTATAGGTGAGAACAGAAAATTCGTGCCTACAAGGTGGAGCATAACAGCGGTTGACGATACCATCGGAAAGAATCTTAGAGACGAGGTAAAAAAATACCCCCCCATCGACGAGTACAGGATCTACGAGACCTGGGAACTCGACAACCGCTGGGTAGTGCTACTGCTGCCCAGGACCTGGATATACGAACTCGTGGAAGCATGGTATCCGGAGACGGCATGGAATCCCTTCGGAAAAGACATAGCCATCATCTCCAGTCATGAGCATTACAAAGGGCGTAGTACATATGCCGAGATAGGCGGATGCTTCTATGCAGCACGCCTTGCGGTATGTGAAAGATTACGAGACGAGAGAAGACAGGCTGGAGCAGTCATACTCAGGGAGACACATCCAGGCTACATAATGCCGGTTGGTGTTTGGAACGTTAGGGAGAACGTAAGGAACGCCTTACGACAAGAACCGAAAAAATTTGATACGTTGAAAGACGCTCTTTTCCATATATCTACACGATTAGACATAAAGATGGACATATGGATAAAGAACAGCGAGGTATTAAAGGACAATATATACCAAACTAGGCTGGAAGATTACGGAGTTGGTCAGGCATGGAATTGAATGTGGTCGACCCTGGTGAATTCAAAGATTTACGGGTAAAAGAGGTGAGTTGCAGTCATGCCTTATCCATCTCCGGCCTTGAAGCTGAGTATTCATTGAACCCCTACAGAGGATGTTCCCACGGTTGTTTGTACTGTTATGCGCCTTGGGTGATCAAAGAGAGCAGGAGATGGGGCAGTTTCGTGGATGTTAAACGCAACATACCCAATGTGCTGGCCAAAGAGCTAAAGGCTAAAAAACGAGATTCAGTAAGGGTCGGCAGCGTTACGGACCCCTACCAAAAGGTGGAGAAAGTATATCGGCTTACCAGGTTGTGTTTACTGCAGTTGAAGAAGGCAAAGACACACGTAATAATCCAGACTAAATCTGATCTTGTAACTAGAGACATAGACATATTCACCGAGATGGATGTGGATGTGGGGATTACGGTTACCTCCTTGGATCATGAGTTCAGAGATAGATTCGAACCCGGAGCTTCGATCACAAAGGCGCGACTGGACGCTCTGGAAAAGATGAACAAGGCAGGTGTGAAAACCTGGGCCTTCATAGGTCCCCTGATACCAGGGGAGAACGATACTATGGAAGACCTTGAAGAGCTCGTTGAACGATTGAACGCAGTGGGCGTTTACGAGATCTATCTGGACAAGTTGAACATGCGAGATGGCATATGGTCACGTTTCGAGGAATATCTTGACGAAGAGACTGTGGCAAGGTATCAAGAGATATATTCCCATGGTAGTAGGTATTTTTCTGAAAGGAAAAAAACGCTCGAAAAATTCGGGAAACTCGTCTTTTGATTTTTTACGGGTACATCAACTTTAAAGTTAAAGATATCTCACCGGTTTTTCATGTTATCCACTAATATATTCAAGATAGTATATATACGAGTAGGGTATTCTTAGTACTAAGTGGTAAAGATGATAGGAAACAAGAACAAAACCGGAAAGAGCCTGACCATCACCCGGAATAAAGGATTCCGAGAACTCAAAGACTTTCGTAAAAACGAAAGCCTTGTCATGGCCCTCGTAGGCCTAGAAACGAACAAAGAGAGCATAAGGTTGCTCTAAGTCAGTAACCTAGCTCTCAAAACAAAGGTGGTAAAATGATAGGAAACAAGAACAAAACCGGAAAGAACCTTGGACTGAGCGTGGTTTGCATGGACTCGATCACCGAGAGGATGCGGCTACTCTAAAAAAGTACATCACCCTCCAAACAAAGGTGGTAATAGTGACTACATCGGACAAGATGTCCTTGTGGCCGGGTGTTCGCATCTCAGTGAAGGGGCGGAACCAGGTATGGATGACCTTAAAAGAAAAATAAATTCACGTTCCGATATTTGGAACGTGACTCTTTTTTACCTTTTCGTGAACTACACCGCCCCAAGTGACGGTGCTTCCTGCGAGTACAATGCCTGTTTTTGTATGGCAATGCCTGTTTGTCGCAGATTATCAACAAATCGTTGATAGGCTGTCCACAAGCCATTCTGGGATAGGTAGCGTGACATTATGTTTATGGAAGAATTTTTATCCCTGTCCATCTCACTACCACAATACCCACATTCATATCTCCTCTTATGTATCGGCATATCCTGTTCACTTCCACAAACGCAACATCGTTTTGAGGTCTTCCTTTCGTCGATCTCTACTACTCTCTTGCCTTCAAGTTGTGCCTTGTAGGTCAGAAATCTAACAAATCTTCCGATGTGTCCGGTGTTGTGGAGTGATGTGTGCAATCCTTTCTGGTACTTGTTTTGACTGCACATATCTTTTACGGATAGATCACCGACTATGATGGTGTTTGATCTTGTATTATCCACTAGATCACAGGAGTATTACAATTTTCAGACTCTTGATTCAATAGATTTTACAATACATGTATAAACGGAGGAGACTAAAGGGAAAGTATTTTTACCATATGCGCCTTCCAACCCTTTACTATATAGATCAAGTCTGGTCATCAAAACCATACTCACATGTGAGGACGGCCTCACAGGGAATAGTAAATATTCCCTGAACAATCGTGGCTGTACACACCCACGAAAAAAGCCTGGCACGCAATGCTAACGCATTCCGCGGGCACCAGGCTAGTCATCAAACAAAATCCTTTCAAATATGCGAGGATGGCCCAGCCTGGCACGGCGATGGACTGCTAATCCATTGATGCTTTGCATCGCGGGGGTTCAAATCCCCCTCCTCGCGCTCACTGCGTTCCCTAGATACGGCGGATTTGAAAACTGTTCGGAATGCTAC
>CAZAMQ010000100.1:0-3634 GCA_964486225.1 uncultured Thermoplasmata archaeon
CACTTTCACATGCGTGAAAATACTATTTTGTTTGTGAAGGGTGCGGAATATGGGTGTTATCTAATAAATTAATAATACATCTCAATAGGTAACTTCTGTATATATCTAAAATTTTAACATATAATAAGATATCTATCCATATTCAATGAAAAGAATATTACAAATTATTATCATGGGTAAAGGGTTTCTACAGTGCCATAATAACAAAAACCTTAAATGCATTTATCATCTTAAACATTTATGAATAAGATAAAGGCGGCAAAATATAGATATAAGGAAGGTGGGTTAAAAGAATTGATAAGATCTATCAGAGAGTTTCTTTATGATAAAACTATCAGAATATCTCCTTTTCATTCTTCACCCGTATATCAATTGGGACGGAAATCTGGAACTATTCAGCGATGGAAATTAATCGAAGAATATCTTTCAAAAGAAGATAAAACCCTTTTAGACATAGGTTGTAATGCAGGTATTTTCACTAGTTTAGCTGCCAACAAAGGCATCTTATCAATAGGAATTGATGGTTATTCAGACCAACGTAAACATCTACAAAAATATCCCGCAAAAAAGTATGCTGCAAAACTTTTTTTAAAAGGTAAAAACATGGGATTAATACAGTTAACCGTTACACCAGATAATATCGATTTCCTCCCTAAAACAGATATCGTTTTACTTTTGGCTGTGTATCATCATTGGTATAAATATTATGGTGAATATCAGGCAAAAAAAATGTTACAAGCTCTCAAAGGTGCTGATAAAATTTTCTTTGAACCGCCATCTACTAGAGCAGAATATAGGAGTAATAAAGGGAAGGGCAACACAAAACCCAAATTCGAAGATAATAATGAAGAATCTATCATTAAATACAACACTAAATTGCTAAAATCATTATTTGGTGATGAATATGATGTGAAAATGATCGGAAAATCAATGGTAGTTGCTCATTATAGATATTTATTTTTAATCCAAAAACATAAATAATCATATACAAGAATATTATATGTATCTACTTACCTCGAAAAAATACCTTTCAGTAAACCCAAACTCCAAGCTAGATTGATTGCTGTAAGAACCAGCCAGCATTTCAGGGAGATTCCAAAATGAGTTTTCTCAAGCTTTGAGTTTACGATATAGATTGTTATCACAAAGGTGGCTAAGAATCCGGATCCTATCAAAACTAAAAGAGGTAAAAAAATAGGAACAAACAGCAAGGAGATAAGGCCAAGTAAAGGGTAAAATCGAGATAATTCCTTCCAACCAACCTTATCTCTGTGACTTTTTAACAGAAGGTATTCCCTTTTTCCTATGTTATATTCTCTGCTCATCAATGACGATAAAGTTGTTGGATCTTTATGGATTGCTATGGCGTCTTTTTTTAATATCACTCTCCAGCCTTTCTTTTGAAGCTTCCATGATATATCCTTATCTCCACTCGTCTTCCTAGTGGAGATACCTCCCACATCCTCATAGGCTTCTCTTCTAATAGAAGAACATCCTGCGTGTATCCAATCTATCTCTTCCCCTTTTCCCCTGAATTCATAAAATATTTCATTTAGGGCACCGTATGCTTCGGATGCCCATCCGGATCCTTTTGACTTCAATACACCTCCAACAGATCCTACTTCGTGATATTTATAAGGCTCCAAGATGTTCTCTAGATAATCTTCCTTCAAAATTTCGTCACCATCCACGGTTACGATCACGTCCCCACTGGACTTCGATATTCCCTCACTTCTGGCCTTTCTCGGCCCAACATGCGGTGTTTTGCATGTTTTTAGATCAAATATGTTTCTATATCTTTTAACTAAATTCATCGTATCGTCGGTTGAACCGTCATCTACGATGATCAGTTCGAAGTCAGAGAACGTCTGCTCTTTCAAACTGTCCAAAGAGTCCTCTATGTTATCCTCTTCGTTGTACACGTTTATTACTACAGATACCTTCAATTTTGTTTCCACACGGGATGCATAGCTATGGTATCAATATAAATATTGTTGAAAGGGTTTTTCACTGACGGCTGCAATGCCAAGATCGATTGGAAAAAACTATTTACAAGTATATTGTGAAGATGGGTGTATGACGAGAAAAACCGTGGTGATCGGAATGGACGGCGTACCCCTGAGATTGATAAGAGAACTCACCGATTCCGGGTATATGCCCAACTGTGCCGAACTCCGCTCCAAGGGATATCTCAGCAGTATGCACTCGGCCATACCGGAGGTGTCCAACGTCAATTGTCCAGTTCCGGGCTGCGGTCAATCAAGACGTATTGTTCCCAAAGGAGACGATAAACAGCTGATGATAGAGTGCACCCGCAGACCGGAATTGGACCATTACGTCCATCACCTTTGAACAGTGCCCGGAGCGGCGTGAAACCGAATACGGTTACCTGTTTAAAGATATGAGAGTGATGATACTCGGTTTGGACGGATACCTGGGATGGCCTCTAGCTTTGAAGCTGGGTAAACTCGGATGTGAGGTTTCCGGGATAGATAACTATCTACGGCGAGATATGGTGATGGAAAAAGGTTCTCACACCGTCGTACCCATAGCCCGGATGACCGAGCGATTGAAAACGGCCAGCGACGTTCTGGATATGAACATCAATTTTAGACAGATGGAACTCACCGACCTCAAGGCGCTGCGTGAATTCATAGATGAAGTCAAGCCAGAAGCTATCGTTCATTACGCTGAGATCGCCGCGGCTCCCTATTCCATGGTTGATGCGGATCATGCGATAAAAACCCAGGCCAACAACGTCCTGGGAACCATGGGCCTACTATGGATAATGAAAGATATCGTACCCATGAGTTCCCTGCTCAAGTTAGGCACAATGGGAGAATTCGGCAGTCCGCTTACCGGAAGGCCCATCTTCGAGGGTATGTTCCCGAACGATGCCGTGCTCCAATGGGACGATCGAGAATGGAGCATGGGCGGAGAGCTGATTCCCCGCGACCCGCACAGCTTTTATCACGTCTCAAAAGTGCAAGACACCTACAATGTTTATGAGGCATGTAGATACTGGTGGCTGCGTTCCTACGATATAATGCAGGGTGTTATCTTCGGTGTCCATGCGGATGAAATCGCAGCGCATCCCGATCTACGGACCAGGTTGGATTACGACGAATGGTTCGGTACTGTGGTCAACCGATTCGTTACACAATCTTTACTCGGTATACCACTGACCGTGTACGGCGAGGGAGAACATATACGGGGTATGATAGCTCTCGACGATGCCTTGGAGTGCACATGCACCGCCGGAACCGGGGCAGTATGACGTGGTCAATCAGGTATCCGGACTGTACAAGATACGAGAAGTAGCCGATACGGTTGCCGAAATGGGCAGTGGAGGACATCCGCAACGAGGAGTGAGGATGAAGTGGGACTGCGTCCCGATCATCACTCGGGCGATGCCCTGCGGATGAAGTGGGGCGAAACCAGAGGAATGATCATTCCTCCTTTCACGAAAGTGTAACTTTCATGACCGAAGTGAGTTCCACACCACAACGAATTGTTAAAAAGTTGTGTCTTGAGTGTTTCTAGATAGAAACCGATAGACAAGAGGATGACGATCCTTGGTGTCTTCCACTATACCTGGCCATAGAGGTACGTAACGGTCGTGTGAATCCTCTGT
>CAZAMQ010000101.1:0-3475 GCA_964486225.1 uncultured Thermoplasmata archaeon
GAAGGGAGCAGGCAGAGTTTTTAAGAGAGAATGTTATGGGGTTTTAGAAAATGACGTTCAAATATCCTCGGATCTTTTTTTGAAGGATTAGAAAAGGAAGGTGTTAAAGATGAGTAGGATTAACATCTTTCCATCTTCAAGCCGAGCTCTGTGGGCGAAGCGAAATAATTCGCAGATAACACAATCTGTGCATTTACAGCGAAATGTTTAATAATACTATTCGTTATTATTGCATAATGCTCTCTGAAATCGAGATGCGTATCATCACCAAAGCGATATCTTCGAGATCGGTCTCGGAACTCAGTGAATCCACAGGATACTGCATCAGTTATGTTTCCGAAAGGGTTTCCTATTTGGAAAGTCTCGGACTCGTAAAAACGACACTTCGTAACCGTAGGAAGATGGTGCAGACGCTTCATACATCCGTATTTGATGCGTACAAGGATCTTAGGTCATCCTATCCCCACATCGATTTTCATTCGATGATATCGCCGTCCTTGCTTCAGGTATGTTGGTTCCTGGACAAACCTACCAGTGTGAAGTTCATGGAGGATCGACTAAGGTTAAAACGCAGGCGCATCTATCAAATACTGGAAGAACTGCAGTCCCGGGGATTTGTAAAGAGGTATGGTGATAGGTATGTTATCACAGAAAGACTGCACGCCTTCGCAGATTTCGTTCGGACGGTGATAAGGTACGAAAAGCAGCGGGATATGGAAATCAGAATTCCCAGCGCATCGGTGATATGGAGTGCACCCCATGAATCTATTCTATCCATCGGGGAACTCGAAGACCATCAGATGAAACATGATCTGATACTTACAGGATTACCACGGTTTTCTGAACACGGACTCAATTTTTTCACCGCCGGTCCATCACTATACTTCCATTCTGACATCCGTGAGCAGCTGACTCCCATGGATCATTTATCCCATGTACTGATGGCAGATGCGGATACACGTGACCTGAGTTACTGCGTTCTGTTTTATATGAAGAGCGGTATATCTCCGGAAGAATTGCGCAGGACATCGAAATACTACGGTATCGAAAAGATGGTAGATGCGCTCACCACTTTCGTTGAAACCAGAGGGAGAAAAAGAAGTGAAGAAATGCCACTGCCTGATCGGGACGAGATGATGTCCTTAGCGAAACAATACGAGGTGAACTTCTGATATGCGTGAGATGAGCGGTGCGGAGGCGATAAAAAACGAATTCATGTTTTTGGATAAATGCATTACAGAAATTATGAATGTTTACCTTATGGGCGGTGGGGCCATGACACTTCGCGGTCTGAAAAACTCAACTTATGACCTTGACCTTCTAATAACAGCTAGACACGACTTTGAAATACTGTCTGATCTTTTGAGAAAACAGGGGTACAAAGTAGTAGATACCCCTGTGAAAGAGTATAAGGATCTAGGTGCGGCTCTTCTGTTCGATAAACCTAGCTCGTGTAGGTTTGACCTATTTGATAGGAAGGTTATCAAAAAATTGCAGTTGACCGAAGGTATGAAACATCGTTCAGAAAGTGTGTTCTCTGGTACTTATCTGACGGTTAACGCCTTAAGTAATGAAGATATCTTTTTGTTCAAAGGTGTTGCGGGACGCTCACGGGACATAGATGACATGGCCATGTTGGTCGAAACCGGCAATGGATTGGATTTTGAGAGGATCTATGAGGAATTTTTAAACCAACTCCCGGTGAACAGGGGTAAGGATGAGTGGGATCTTCTGGTCGCAGCACCCAGAGATCATCCTGTTATTGCCTTTGAAAGAGTTTTGGCATCCCTACCTATGACATTACCCAGTTCGTTCACAGATAAGATAGAACGAGAGGCGGATCGAGTCTATGCAGAATACGAATTGATCAGGGCAGTGGAGGATAAGATGGATATCACAGATATCGCAGAAGTACTGATGTCTCGAAATGCAGTCAAGGTTCGTTCGGAAGATCATGTAGAACGGATTGTGGAGGGGCTAGTAGCAAAGAAACTGATCGAATATGACGGAAAGAGGATCAGGTTAAAATATTCCTGAAGTCATCTTTAACGTTATTATCCGTTTTTTGGCACATTACTTTAAATAAATGTTATCTGGACAGCGACGGACATAGTTATACTGATGCACGTTTTATGAGATTGTTCTATTCAATCCCATCCAGGATCTTTTGCATCATGGGTCCATTCTCCTTAAATATTCGCTGAATAGGGGATCCAAGATAACATAACCATCATCTTCACGCCTTATGTAACCCTTTCTGATCAGCGACTGCAGGGACGCATGAACGTTCTGTTTTGAGTCGTCAAATTGTGAATAAACTGATTCTTTTTTGGACGTCGATAGATGCATGCATATCTTCAATTGTAGTATCGAATCGTGTTTGAGCGTGGCCCACATGTCATCGAGATAGCTTTCCTGCATCTGCATCATCTGTTCAAAACACTCGTCAACATCTTCTTCATCCACTCTCTTCTTTTCTTTAACGTTCAGGTAGATTATATGGGATAGATACTGGGTGTAATACGGGTGGCATGAGGTGGCGTTGAGTATGGTTTCAACGGTGTGATCCGCTATATCCATATCCTCCTCTTCAAAGCTGATACGTATGTATTCTTTAAAGGCTTTGTAGGGTACCGTAGGGATCTCCACCACGGCACAGAAACCATAGAATGCACCCTTTTTCTCTCTGAACATCTCGTTCATGATGCTCTCCCTGCTGCCGGAAAAAACATAGACCGTCCTTTCGTGCAGTTGAAATTTCGAACGCATCTTTTTTACCAGGGAACCGTTCATCCTGGATATATCTCCGAACTCATCGTATGCAAAGCACATCTTGGCATGGTTTTTGGCAGAAAAGGTCTCCGGGAAATCCAGGCTCTCATCCAAAAGGGCGTCTATATCTACATTTTGATCAACAAAATTGAGAACGATCTCCATACCATCCTGAGTTATATGTTTTAATTCAATACTTTTTTTCAATGCGTTTATCCCTTTTTTTGCCGCCTTTATGACTTTATCTGCAGATAACATCTTGTTCCCGATGGTGGTTTGGATCACCTTTTCTGCAAGCTTCTCCTTGGTGGGGATATCGAAGAGGTCGACCCACCCCACGTACATGCCTTCTTCTTTTAATCGGCGAAGAACTTCCAGGACTATGGAGGTCTTTCCGTATCTCCTAGGCGCCACCAACATCACGCTCTGGTTATTTTTAAGTAGGGTGATCATATTTTGGATCTCATCATCTCTACCCACAAGGTGCTTGCCTTTAACCGGTCTTCCGAAGGGGAATATCTCTCGCATGGTGATATCTACGACTTGACCACATATAAACTTTACTACAAACAGATTTTACTTATATTCCCACATTTAGAGTTTACTACAGAACGACTTTACTGAATTAACCACAGTAACTATTTACCTAGGATGATCTCGCAGAGTTCTCATCGAGTAAATTATGGAAACAACATATCGTCAA
>CAZAMQ010000102.1:0-3212 GCA_964486225.1 uncultured Thermoplasmata archaeon
TCCATGGCCGAACCGGAGGCCGAAGGACAGAAGAAAGTGAACGATATAATGGCGGGATTGAAAGAAGATATTCCGGACGACTGTTACCAGTGCGGTAAATGCACGTCCGGATGCGAAGCTTTCATACTCACCGAGTTGGAGCCACATAAGGTAATGGCCCTATCAAAAGCTGGTTTCATCGATGAACTCGTGAACTCCAACGAGATATGGACTTGTGTGACTTGTTTAAAATGTAAAGAACGATGTCCTCAAGATTTGGCGCCGGTTGACGTTATCTATGCATTGAAGAATATTGCAGTATCGATGGGCAAACAGATCGATTCCGGATACTCGAACATGCTCCAATCCGTTCTTGGTACAGGGTATATACAATCGCCCAAAGAAGTGGTCGATAGAGATAACAATGCGGTAACGAGAGACTCTCTGGGACTACCGAAAGTAAAAGGACCTGAAGAGATGCCTAAACTACAGCAGGTACTTATGAAGGCTGCCACGGAGATCTTGAGGTGAATATCATGGATAAAATAGGATTATACCTTGGCTGTGTGATACCAACGGAACAGTATGGATACGAGATGGCGGTACGAGAGATCATCCCTGAATTCGGATTCGAACTGGTGGACCCTCAAGGAGTCGCATGCTGTGGCGCTCCCTTGAGACATATCAATCTGTCGCTTACCATGTACCTCTCGGCCAGGAATATGGCTATCTTCGAAAAAGAGGGGCTGGACATACTCGCTCCGTGTCCGTACTGCCATCAGGCATTGAGCGAGGCAAAGCACGTGCTCGACAATAACACAGAGTTGAAAAAGAAGGTAAATTCGTACCTGAAGGAAGAGGATCTCAGCTATAGTGGTAAGGCGGATCTGTACCATATACTAGACTTGCTCCACGATAAAGTGGGTACTGACAAGCTAAAGGAAAAAGTGGTAAAGCCGCTGGACGAACTCAACATCGCCGCTCATTACGGCTGTCATCTTATAAGACCGAACGATATACCGAGACCAGACGATTCCGAGAATCCGCAGAAGCTGGAAACCTTGCTCGACGCCATAGGAGCCAAGAGCGAATACTACAACGAAAAACTGAACTGCTGCGGCGCCCACATACTGGTCAACGAGCCGGAATCAGCCTTGACAAAGACGGGGCAGAAACTGGAAGCCATACAGGCACATGGATTCGACGGGATGGCAACCATGTGCCCGTGGGGACAGCGCATGTTCGATTCCAAACAGGACAGTGCGGGGCAGACTGTGGGAAGTTCACTGGACGTGCCTGTTATATACTTCATACAGTTACTCGGTATTGCGATGGGAAAAGAACCGGCAGATATGGGACTGGATCTTAACAAAAGCCCAGTAGACAAACTTGACATGATCAAGGAGGAGGTGTGAACATGGTAAAGATAGGAGTTTTCATCTGCCACTGCGGGACCAACATCGCCGGTGTGGTGGACGTGGAAGATGTGGCTAAATACGCTTCCGAACTCGATAACGTGGTTTTTGCCACCGATTACAAGTATATGTGCTCAGACCCCGGCGGAAGTCTGATACGGGAGAGTATAGAAAAATATGGTCTGGACAGAGTGGTGGTTGCCTCCTGTAGCCCTCGTATGCACGAACCAACATTCCAGGCAGTACTCGTGGAAGCGGACTTGAATCCATACCTGCTGGAGATGGCAAATATACGTGAGCACTGTTCATGGGTACACAAGGATGTAAAAGATGAGGCGACAAAAAAATCCAAAGAACTTGTGGCGATGGCGGTTGCCAAGGCAAAAGTGTTGGAACCATTGGAGATCTATGAAAAAGAAGTGGTACACGACGCACTGGTGATCGGAGGAGGCATCGCCGGCATACAGGCCGCCCTGGACCTTGCCGAACACGGTCGCAAAGTTCATCTTGTGGAGCGAGAGCCCAGTATCGGCGGAAGGATGGCACAGCTAGATAAGACATATCCCACTCTTGATTGTTCGTCGTGTATTTTAACTCCAAAGATGATGGATGTTTCATCTAATCCGAATATAGAACTTCACACATACTCTGAGGTCGTAGATGTGGAAGGTAGCGTGGGGGACTACAAGGTCACCGTAAAACGTAAACCGGCTTACGTTGACTGGGACAAATGCAACGGCTGCGGCGAATGTGCTATCGTGTGCCGTATGCATGACAAGGTCCCGGACGAATTCAACGAAGGCTTGGGTAAACGCTCAGCTATCTACATACCATTCCCACAGGCAGTACCACTCAGATACACGATAGATCCGGAAAGCTGCCTGATGCTGCGCTACGGCAAATGCGGAGACAACCCTCCATGTTTGGAGGCCTGTACACTCGATGCCATTGATTATGATCAGAAAGAGGAGCGTTTAGAATTCAACGTAGGTTCCATAATAGCGGCTACCGGTTACGATCTGCTCGACGCAGATGCCATCTATGAATACGGTTACAGCCGCTCTTCGAACATCATAACCAATCTTGAATTCGAACGATTGGTATGCTCCTCCGGGCCCACAGGAGGCCATATAAAACGTCTTTCCGACGGTGAAGAAGTAAAGAGTGTCTCCATGATACTTTGTGTCGGTTCAAGAGATAAAGATCTGAAGGAATACTGCTGTCGCATAGGCTGTATGGCCGCCCTGAAACATGCATATCTGCTGAAAGAACATCTCGGAAACGATGTGGAGATCAACATATGTTATACGGATATACGTTCCTTCGGAAAAGGTTACGAGGAATTTTACCGGCGGATCAGGGACACAAAGGTCAATATGATACGAGGAAGACCTTCAGAGATGCGTGTGATGGACGATGGTTGTATAGAGTACGACGTGTTCGATACGACTACGCAGAAATTACTACAGGTCAATTCCGATCTGGTGATACTGGTACCCGCCCTTGTCCCGCGAAAAGATTCTGACGAATTGGGAAGATTACTAAGGATATCAAAAGGGGCGGACGATTTCTTTCTGGAATCTCATCCAAAACTGAAACCGGTGGATACATCCACAGATGGTGTATTCATAGCCGGCTGCTGTCAAGGACCCAAGGATATACCTGACGTGGTAGCCCAGGCATCGGGAGCCGCTTCCAGAGCCAATACCATACTCTCCAAGGACAAGTTGGAGTCGGTGAGTGTGGTCGCCGTGGTGGACGAAGATATCTGCAGTGGATGTGGTTTGTGTGTAGAATCATGTGCTTACTCTGCCATAG
>CAZAMQ010000103.1:0-3176 GCA_964486225.1 uncultured Thermoplasmata archaeon
GAATTTGTAAGTCTTGACTCGTACGTGTGCCACTATAGTAGGAATTCTAAATTCCCGATGTCACCTGAAAGCCGGTGGCTTTCAGGTTAGACTTCAAGAACATAAGGAAAGTTATGTCCTTGACTATAGATGGGTTTATGTGTTCGTGTTCTTCCGTATCACCATGATACACTTCGTTACGGATTTAGAAAAGGTGTTTATCCACCCATAACAGACTTTCGTACTTCCAAATGCCCTTCATATGTTTCCGAATTTTCTATGAAAATTACAAATAGTGTTGGAATAAAGTTCCTCCTAACTCAGGATGTGAAAATCCGATATCGCCGTAGAAGACTCCGCCATGGATGTGCGTATCGCCGTGAAAGTCGTGCGGTCCCTCCGATCAATGTCACGTCATAGTCCTTCATATGCTCGCCCTCGTATCTATTAACTAGATTATGTGAACTAAAGGTATCGCAGAAAACGTTGCTAAAAGGCGATAATATTAATAACCTCTAACTCTCATATCCTTTAGTTATACAAGAAAAGGGGATGAGAATGAACGCAAAAGAAAAACCCTTCGGTATATTGGTGGTAGATGACGATAAAGACCTACGCGAGATGCTGGTCACGTTGATAGATAGTACTGACAAGTTCAACGCGAAGGCAGTACCAGTATCGTCCGGAGAAGAGGCTTTGGAAAAATTTAAAAATGAAAATTACGACCTGATATTGGCGGACCAGCGGATGGACGGTATTTCCGGTATCGAATTGTTATCTAGTGTTAAAGAAGATCATCCTGAGACTGTGAGGATATTGATCACCGGTTATTCCGATCTAACTACGGCTAAGGACGCCATCAACAAAGCGGAAGTGCATCACTTCTTGGAGAAACCCTGCGATAATGAGGAAATCCTATCTACCATATACAGAGAGCTTGAAAGGATGATCGAGAGGAAATCTATTGAAATTTTTAAGGTGGGTACCAAAGACGAAGCGGTCGGACTTTTAAAAGATTTCAAAGAATCCTTTTCCAGCATCTCCAGAGTGCACCCAGGTATAGTATCTCTACCCGGAGAAAAAAAGGACGGTCAATACAGTATCCTTTTCGAATTCGATAATCCTTCGGAATTTAACAAGTTCTCCTTTGAGTTGAAGGACGACGAAGAGCTATTCGACGTATACAAAGTACGTATCGAAGATGTGCAGGTATTCGATAATCGATATCTGGTGACGGTGTCTCTAAAGCCTTAGTTATTTATCGAAGGAGGTACCATATTGACCTCCTTTGCCTTTTTTCAAGTGCTCTTCCATGTACTTTGCCGCAGACAGTCCGGTGATCCCCATGTCCACCACAAATATTTAGGTTAACCGAAATCTTTATTAGCATGCACCTTTACTATACCGCATATGAACAGAGAAACTCGCGAGGAGTACCTGGAGACCATATACAAGATCTCCGACGGATCTACCGAATCATCGGTTCGTACCGGTGAGATAGCCAAAGAGATGGGACTATCACCACCGACGGTAACAGAGATACTACCGCAGTTAGAAGAACAAGGATACCTGAATTACAAGCCCTACTACGGAGTTACCCTTACCAAAAAAGGTCTAGATGTAGGTATGACCATAGTACGCACACATCGTGTGCTAGAAGTGTTCCTCAAAAAATATTTTTCTCTGCCTCCGGAAGAGATGCACCAAAAGGCATGTCAGATGGAACATATATTTGACATCGATATGATAGACGAGATGTGTAAACGGATGGGTGCACCCACGAAATGCCCGCACGGTAACGATATACCCGGGTGTAAAAAAGATAGCTGTCCGTTAGAGGGTGATTTGGATTAGGTATGCCAGAGATGCAATAGGTATAAACAAGGAACAGGAAGTTACCGTCCTAGTGGGCAATCCGAACGTGGGGAAATCAGTAATATATGCACATCTGACCGGTAAATACAGAGATGTATCGAATTACCCGGGAACTACAGTTGAAATGTGTATGGGCGAGAGTAAAGGATTGGTAAAAAAAGGAATGGTGATAGACACTCCGGGAGCAGATTCATTGACTCCCATATCTGAAGACGAGAAGGTCACCAGAGACATCCTGCTTGGGACCGACCCGGACAGGGTTGTACAGGTATCCGATGCAAAGAATCTAAAAAGGGCCTTGATGCTTTTTTTACAACTCTCAGAACTTGGCGTGCCGGTGATTTTGGACCTTAATATGATGGACGAAGCGAGAGATAGGTTAATAGACATCGATGCGGATGGACTGTCCGAAGAACTCGGTGTACCCGTATTATCGACGGTCGCTACCGAAGGTAGAGGTATAAACGCACTGAAATCACATATGGACGGAGTCCGTGTCCCAGAGATAAAGGTGGATTATCCCAATGAGATAGAAAACGCCGTAGAAAGACTGTTACCTATTTTAAAGAACAGAGGTCTCGCCGTATTATATCTGTCCGCACCCGATGAGATGGGTGATTTTATACAAGAACGTTTAGGTAGCAAGGCAAGAAAAAGATCCCAAGAGATATTGGAAGGACTCCAATCCAAGTTCAGCAGAAATCTTGGTTATGTCATATCTATCAGCCGTCGGAGAAAGGCGGAAGCCATCTATTCCGAATATATTACGAAAGGGGAAGTTCCAAGAACATCTTTTAAGGACAGATTGAGCTCGCTGACCACACAGCCGCTGACTGGGATCCCCATCTTCATCGGAGCACTGGTCACACTGTACCTCTTCGTAGGCTTCGTTGGCGCACAATTGATAGTTGACCTTATAGAGGAATCGATATTCGAAGTACATATAAATCCATGGGTGGAGTCCGCGGTATACAATTCATTGGGCGACAATGCGTTATCCGAAATAATCGCCGGTGAGTACGGTATAATCACAGTTGGATTGACGTGGGCTATCGCGTTGATACTACCCATAGTAACCACCTTTTTTCTTGCGTTCTCCACACTCGAAGATTGCGGTTACATACCACGACTCGCTGCCATGGCCGATAGAGGGTTCAGAAAGATCGGACTGAACGGCAAAGCTGTACTCCCAATGGTACTCGGATTAGGATGCGATACCATGGCTACCTTGACCACTCGTATATTGGATACAAAAAAAGAACGTGTAATCGCCACACTGATGCTGGCCTTGGGGATCCCATGTTCGGCACAGCTCGGAGTTA
>CAZAMQ010000104.1:0-3142 GCA_964486225.1 uncultured Thermoplasmata archaeon
AATAAGAAACGTATATAATATTATGTGTTTAGTTCAATAACGCAAAAGCTTTGTATATCATATAACCCCACGGGCTCGATGTGCGTGGGGCTGTCCAGATATTCCTTCCACAGTATCTTGGTAGATGCCCATTTATAAACGAACTGTATCCCAGGGATGATCGCCAGAATTATAATAATATAAAGCCTACCGCTTCTGCCCGTTTCTTTTCCTAAGTAACCGAAAGTCGAGCTAACAAATATGCCCACGGCTATCACCAATAGAAGTATGTCTATCGTTCTGGATAGTGTGACTCTTTTTCTCGTATCGGTCTGCAGTTCCTCAAGACTCTCGTTCCGTTCTTCAACGCCCCACTTTACCATCATATCTTTCTTCGACCGTCTAGTCTTTTCAGAATATTTTAACTTAACTGCCGGTAGAAAATCCTGTTGCAATACTTCGGTAAACTATATGAGGGAGTCCTGAGTTAATGTAAAAACAAATATTGTCTGACGATAGGTCTGACGGTGGTACACCAAATGAAAAAGATACCCACGGGGATAAGCGCTCTCGACTCCATCATCAAAGGAGGCATTCCGGCAGGATCAGTAGTTTTACTGCTGTCCGAGATAGGTGCAGGTGGTCAGGAATTCGTCTACACTTCCGCGGCTAAATTACTTATGGTAAAGAGCGATCCGGATATGCTACATCTGGTACTCGGCGACGAATGCAAGGAATCCATACTGCCCGATGAGATACATCATGTCTCCTTTTCACGAGCGAAGGAGGACGTACTCCATGAGATAAAGAATTCCTTCAATCAGAACTATTACGATGCTATTGAAAATTCTTTGAACATATCCGATTTTTCATACCCTTATTTCAAGCGTACCATGGTCCCGAGCGGTTGGACGGGTAACCACAATCCCTCGAGCATATTTTCTGATAATTCAAATACCGACATACTTGAGGAATTGGTCGAATTCCTTGAAGAGAATTCGTCGGATAATATGATAGTACTCGATTCGCTGACGGATCTGCTCTCCAACAAAACCATCGACAATGAAGAACTGATAACCATAATCAAAGGCATACGCAGGGCATCGAAAAGATGGGGTGGTTTGATCTATCTACTGCTTTCCAAGGAGGTAGTGGACAGGAGTATGGAATATCTGATAATAGACAGTGTTGACGGTGTGTTCAATTTCGAATGGTCGAAGAACTTTAGAAGCACCATACGCCAGCGTTACATGACGGTGGAGAAGTTCATGAGCGTGCTGCCTCACCTCAGAAGGGAAAAGATAGCACGGTTCAACGCCGAGATAACAGATTATTCGGGTTACCATGTAGCTAATTACGAGATGATCAGGTGATAATATGGATGAAGAGATAGTTGAAAGGATATCCACGGGGATAGACGGTCTGGACGAGATGTTGAACGGCGGTGTACCCAAAGGTCACGTCTTCGCCGTTCTCGGAACTTTCGGTACCGGCAAGACAACCTTCGCCCTACAATATATATGGGAAGGCGCGAGCAGTGGAGATAAGTGCATATTCATCTCTCTGGAAGAAGAGAAGGATGAGATAATAAAGACAAGTCGTTCATATGGATGGGATTTTGAAAAGTATATCGATGATGGCCAGATAGTTATAGAGAAACTCAGTCCCGCCGATGCCGATGCGACCATAAACAAGTTGAAAAGCGATTTGCCCAAGTTCATCGAGGATTTCGGCGCCGATCGAATAGTTATCGATTCGGTTTCACTACTCAACATGCTGTCCGACAAAGCCCGTGAAAAGAGGGAGCGCTTATTCGAGTTGTGCCAGATGGTAAAAAAGGAGAAGGCGACCACCATGCTTACCGCTGAGGTGAAGGATGATAACCCCACCAGTTCGAGAGACGGCCTGGTGGAGTACACCGCCGACGGGGTAATAGTGCTCAGATACGACCAGCCTCACAATCAGGAGGTACAGATGAGTATCCAAGTGATCAAGATGCGGCGCATTGAGCATTCCAGGAAGATCAAACCCTACGAGATCACCGACCAGGGATTGAACGTGCAGACCGAAGGCGCCATATTTTGAAGTTCCATGGGACATATAACGATAGAAACGTTACTGCTTAAAATTTGATGATACAAATTCGACCATGTCAGTTCGCCGGAGATTGAACCGAAATGTTCACCTATATCTTTTACAGTTCTCACAGTACCACAGACGATGTTGGTTATCATATCGCATCCTACTGTTCCCGCAGTAACTACACGTATATTCTCGGAATCCGTTAGGTTGATGTGGTTGTATGTGTCTCTCTTTTTTTCCGAATTCGCGCTCAGAAAATAATATCAGGATAAGAGCGATCAAAGACAGTGCGCTGCTCATACAGAAAGGACCGAATGAGAATATACCGATCATCGCGGCTACCAAAGAAAAGGCCCAATACCTCTGTGTGATAGCGCATATACCTCCCATCAATAATAATAAACCCATGGCAAGTAACACTACTCCACACATATTCTTTATCGTGTTAATGATCTCCGTTACCTTTTCAATCATACCTTCATCCACATCTTCATCTTCTACGGACTCTTCCAAATCAATAGATGTCATATCCATGGTCAATATCTGAGCAACGGTTATGACCACTAATAGAAAGGCGATGACCATCAATACTCCTGCGATGATCGCTTTGAAACTTTTACCGTTACCTATCCCGTCATGAAGCCCCATATATTCGATCCGTGTATGTTATGTTTTATAAGTTTATCTTTTTTATGGTCTAGATGTATAGGTATGCACGATGTTAACTATCTCCATCGGATTGGAATAACAAACTGCATTCTTCGTTGTATCCGATAAAAAAAACCTACAAAAATCAGATATTTTCGATGTCTTTTAATTTTAAAAAATTAAAAAGAGAAAGGAGTTTTGTGGTCAATAGTTCACTGTCCACACCACTGCAGTGTCTGTTGGGTTGTATAACCAGTATCCTTGTCCGGGCTCGAACTCGAATACACCTGGATTGTTGTCGTATGCTAAATTATATGTCTCTGTTCCGTCGAAGTATCCAATCCTGTCAACTTCTCCGGGCAGTCCATGGTTACCCGCTGTTTCACTGGGCAGACCCACCATGGTCCAACCCGGCTGCAAGGTGATATCCGTA
>CAZAMQ010000105.1:0-3075 GCA_964486225.1 uncultured Thermoplasmata archaeon
TATATCAATAATCGTCAAGGGTGGTCGTTTTGGATGGCAGGAGTGGGATCAACTCGTTGCGGATCTCATTCGGTATGTAGGCAACCTTGTACCGTCTATCACCAAAGACCATCTTTCCTACCAGTAGCAACCCCCTCATCCTCAGGATGCCTATGGTGGATGCAGGCCTGTTTCTTTCCCAGAACAGTTCCATTTCGTCATCGTATCCCTTCAGCCGTCCGTATTTAACGACTCCACCGCCGTCCATACACAGGGCCAAGGCTTCCATCGATTTTTCGGGGAGGTCCGAAACGATTTGGGGTAGGTCGTCCACGACTTTGTCCATTATCTTTTCGGCCTTCTCCTTTTTCCGCCTTGCCTTCAATCCGTAATGTCCGCAGATGTGGTCTATCCAGTCAGCGGGATATTTGTTCAGCACGGTGCGCAGGGAGGTCCCCTTCCGCAGCGTGATATCTTCCAGCTCCTCCAGTCTTGCATTCTCGTATACTCCAAGGAGTACGTCCGGGTCCGGCAACAGAGGGTGTGTGGATATCCGGAATACACCTGTAAACCGATATCGGTCGCCGAAGGGTTGTATCCCTCCGTAAATCACCGTGTTCGTAGAGATGGAAAATTCTTCGTGCATCTTTACCCTGTATATCTTTTTGGTATCAGCATCCTTGAGATCCAAAAATCTACCCTTACGTTTGATAACGATGAACTTCGATCGTATCACATCTCTCATGCGGAGGAGGTTGTCCCTCATCTCATCGCTCAGCCCGGGTGTATCCTCGGCAAACAACTCGGCCAAAGTCTTGCCGGTCCCCGGTATCTCCTTTTCGAACATCATCCATGCGAAGAAATTGTTGTGCCATATTTCGCTGGGGAGTTCCAGGTCCTTTTCCGGGAATTCGTCCTCCCATTCATCCATGTATCTCTCCAGGATTTCATGGTGTTTTTCCCAGGTGTATTCATAGATGGCCTGGTTCAAGCTATTTTCGTCTATCTCAGACATGGTTATGTGAAAAGGCTGTCTAGCATATTTAATTTATGTGTCCATGAGCGTATTTCGTAAGCCTTGCTTCGTTAATTTTTTAAGCCCGCATCGCATGCCGCATCTTATGGAAAACTGTGAGATATGTGGAAAACCGACGACGAGCCATCGTATCAAGGAGTATCACGTATGCCACTCTTGCTGGTTAAATAAAACTGAAGAAGTGGAAGGGCTGAAGACACAGGCAGAGGAAGAGAAGGTACATAGAGATCAAGTGGAAAACTCAGGGAAGGATATCTCCGGGAAACTCGATAACGTGAAGGCAAAAGAAGATATCTTTTCCGTCATGGACGAATATCAAAAAAGATTGAACGATTCGATGGAACTTGACCCGGGAGGTGGGATGTTCAGAAGGATCGAAAATGAAGTAAGTGAAAAGTTCTCGAATGTGCTTTTCGAGTTCACTGAAAAAGAAGGTTGGCCCTTTATTCTGGAATTGATAGACCGGTACGGCCCCGATAACCCTGATATGATAGACAACATACCCGTGGAGGATGTAACGGGCAGGATGATCATACACACCAGGGTGAACGAGGGAGTCGAAAAAATACCCATCGAAGCCCTGGAGTATCTTACCTCTTTTCATGATGCGCCGGACATAGAATGGGAGGATTCTTTCGTGTGTGGATGGGGTTTCAATCACCCTGATTTTGACTTTAAGGAGATCATCGAACGATCGCTCGAATACGATGAGTATCTCTGGGTTTCAGCGCTCCTGGAACGGGCATTCTACGCCGACCAGAAAAAGGCCGCTCCGATATTGATAGATCTCCTGAAAAGGGATGACATATCGCTAATTATCAAGATGGGCCTTGTCCAGTCCATCACCTTCTTCACCGATCGTGAAGGATGGGATATGCCCGACTGTTCACCGCGATACTGGAACTGGAAGGAGGCCATAGGCTACCGGAGTTTTGATTGGGACGAGGAAGTGGAGCGATCGTTGAAAGAGGTTATAGAGGAAAAATTGAAGGATTATATCGAAGATGGCCAATCCATGAATATAGGGATGTCGGAGAGGACATGGCTGAACATTCCCGCCTACAGATGTGATTTCTCGAAAGGATGGTCCTTCATCGATCTACAGACATGACCCTTTCTCCGAGATAATAGGCGGTGGAATTCATGAAAAATGAGATCCTAAATCTGAGATATGAACAAAGAGACATAGAGCGGAGGGTCAAAAAGATACATCGACTGATGCTGAAAGTATCCGAGAACATACGACAGCCGAACTTCGATGTTATCGGTACGAAGGACCTTGACCTCCTGTTCTCGCTCTATAAGAAGGAATTCATCCCCGAGTTCGTTGATGACGAACATGAGATACGATTTGCTTTGTCAAGGAGACTTACGAGATCCGCTGGTAATACCAAATATGATGGCAGAGTATTTGTGATATCGTTGTCCGTTCCTCTCCTTTTTCAGACATTCGGCGATGTTGATCGGGACGTGGATGTCAATGGTATCCTTTGTACGGACAGATTGTCGGCTGCGATGCATGTATTCGAACATGAGATCATACATGTGCTGGAATGGATCCATTTCGGGAACACGAGCCACAATAAACCAAGATTCAAGCAGTTGGCTCTGAACATATTCGGTCATAGCGAGATAACTCACCAGATGGTCACACAGGAGGAACGGGCAGCGGAGGTGTATGATCTGGCGATAGGCGATGAGGTAACATTCGAATACGGTGGTAAAGAGCATAGAGGATTCATCACCAATATAACCAAACGGGCAACGGTCATGGTGAGAGACAAGGAAGGTATGTACCGGGATGATCAAGGGAAGCGCTACACGAAGTATTACATACCTCTTTCATATCTTAAACCTGGGAAGAAACGATGATCTATGTGGTGTATAGTGAGAATCGTTCCTGATTCGGATGCTTGGATCAATTCCATATCCGGCACCTCACCTTTGCTCTCCCCTAATGGTGATGGTCACATCTTTCACCGGTATATCTTTACCGGATGCATCCAGCGCACGTTTGACTATCTGTATCAATCCGAAGCAGCAAGGCACCTCCATGTGTG
>CAZAMQ010000106.1:0-2878 GCA_964486225.1 uncultured Thermoplasmata archaeon
TACGGATATCACCTTGCAGCCGGGTTGGACCATGGTGGGTCTGCCCAGTGAAACAACCGGTAACCATGAACTGCCCGGAGAAGTTGACAGGATCGGATACTTCGACGGAACACAGACATATAATTTAGCATACGACAACAACCCAGGTGTATTCGAGTTCGAGCCGGGTAATGGCTATTGGCTGTATAATCCCACCGACACCGCAGTAGTATGGACCGTCGATTACTGACCAAAACCCCCTTTCATTTATTTATTAGTGTAAAAGGAGTATAAGACATGAATACAAAAAATACAACGGCGATGTTTCTGGTTATAATATTGACGATATCTGCATTTGTAGTAGCACCCGGACAACCGTTCGTAGAAAGTGAGGTTGGCAGCGTGTCGATGGAAACCAGTGTTATAAAAGACATAACACAGTTAGAGGCCGGAGCATCGAGCACAAATCGAGGCGAATATCCATTCCCGGATCATTATCCCAGTGTACAGGAACTCTACGACTGGTACGACGACTTGATCGCTGAATACCCTAACCTGATATCCAAAACACATATAGGCAACAGCTGGGAAGGTAGAGACCTCTGGGTGTTGGAGATAACATCGGATGAAGATGTGCAGGTGGATGAAAAACCCGGGGTACTCATAGACGGAGGTATGCATGCGAGAGAATGGTCAGGTCCTCAGGTAGCCTCTTACTTGATGTGGAGGCTGCTCAACGAGTACGATACAAACGAGACGATCTACTGGTTGTTGAACAACCGGATAATATACATCATGCCCATGCAGAATCCCGACGGATACATCTACGACGGAGACGGTGTTTACGAAGATAGGGCCGCTTGGAGGAAGAACAGGAACGCATCGACACCTACCTCGGCCGTGGGTGTGGACCTGAATCGTAACTGGGATATCGCTTGGGAAGGCGGCAATACGGACCCGAGTTCAGATACATATCGAGGAGAAGCCCCCTTCTCCGAATACGAGAACTGGCATTTGCGAGATTTCATGTTGTCACGCAATATACAGTCATATCAGAACATTCACAGCTATGCGGGGACTTTATTGATTCCGTTGATGTATTCAACGGACCCTTCACCTCATGACGATTGGTACAGAGGTATGGCGGACCATATGACCTCGCAGACCTCGCGTTTGGGGGATGAAGATTGGCATTACAGTTACGGTCAACCCCATGAAGAGATAGGTTACAGCGCTACCGGTGGAGTTGTTGACTGGGTCTATGACGCCATCGGAGCCACCGGGTTGTGCTTCGAGATACATACGGGTGGTTCGGGTTACGATGGTTTTTACCCCGACCCGAGCCAGATAATGACGATAAACCAAGACTTGGATAATTCATTGATCTATCAAAGCAGGGTGGCCGACACTGATCTGGGAGACGGTACAACCAATCTTTACCCTCCTGTACCCTACATACTGTATGGTACGGTAATGGATACCGGTGGTTCACCCGTTATCGGAATGGAAGTCACACTTGAAAATCTCGATACCGGTGAGACACTGTCGATCACAACGGATATGAACGGATATTACGAGATGAACTATGGCAGGCTTGTGGACTACGGGTATTCTCTCACGGATACTTTTTCCGTATCTGCATGGACTTCTTCGGAAGAATTTACTATCGGGGACGACTGGGGTCAAAGGTTGGATATTGACGTTGAGCTAGAAGGAGAGCCGCCGGAGATAACTATCATCTCACCAAATGGTGGTGAAGAGTGGTATGGACATACGGAAGAGGAGATCATATGGTCAACAACGCAGGGTGACGATCCGATAGACGGTATCAATCTCTGGTACCGTACGGGTGCCGGCCAAAGATGGAAGGTCATCGCGACGGACCTTGAAGATTCAGGTAGCTACACATGGAACATACCAAACGAAAACAGCACAGATTGTATGGTGCGTGCACTTGCTATCGACGATATCGGTAGGTGGAGTGAAGATGTAAGCGACGAATTTTTCGAGATAGTTTCAGTACCACCGGAACCTCCTGAACATCTTCTAGTGGAACATTACAGCGAATATGTTAAAGTACTTTTTGGAGACGATGTTGAAGGAGGAGACCTGGGCTATATCATGGGTACGTCTCATGACGACGCTAGTGAATGGGGCATACGAGATCATGGAGCCTCCTCGGGAGACTACTCTTGGGATTTCGGAGATGGCATGTTCAACAAACGGTCCGATGTAGGTATGTTGAGCTGGTTGATATCACCCGAAATAAGCATACCCACAAATGCTGACGAAGAATACGGCGTATCCTTCACCTTCGAGCACTGGCGTGACTGGGGTGATAATGGACTCTATGATGCAGGGAATGTCAAGCTTTCGACACAGGGTACGGAAGGACCATGGACTCTTATAATACCCGAGGGAGGCTACTACGGAACTGTTCCCACTGATTGGGACAACCCACTCGGGGGCCAGGAAGCTTGGGGGGGTGCCGTTGGTTGGACAAATGCCACGTTTGATCTTACAACTTACATCGGTGAGACAGTACATATTCGATGGGATTCGGGTACCGAAGCCTGGGACGGTCTCGAAGGACCGGGGTGGCGTGTGGATGATATATACATGGAAGCTCTTATAGTTGACGAGTACGGTGATAAGGACAATCTGATAACATGGAATTCAAGTGTATGCGAGAATATCGGTGAGGTCAGCCATTATAATCTGTACCGGTCGGAAGAACCCGAAGGTCCATGGGACGGCAGCACACTCGTAGAGATCATCCCGGCGGATGGATCGGTAAATTATGAGTTTGTAGATGCGAACAAGGGTACCGACGATGATATATATTGGTGGTACGTAGTACGCGCTGTGGGAACCAACGGTCTTGAGGAACAGAACACCA
>CAZAMQ010000107.1:0-2703 GCA_964486225.1 uncultured Thermoplasmata archaeon
TATTGCAAAAAATATCGCCATTGTAGTTTTTGTTTTCATGTTTTTATTCCTCCTTTATATATGATACATGGTTTGATGTATTATAGTTATAAGAAAGAACTAATATTTAATTCTTGTGGAATTGGTGTTGTATTGTGTTATCCTCCAAAAATTACACCTCTCTCGGCATTTCTAAAAATAAATCGACTCTTTTTTAATTTCCTACTATTTTTCATTATGATACTACTTCGCTTCGTGTGCATTCGGAAAAATATTTTTCATAGTAAGATGTTAGGGTTAGGAGATATGGATTTAAAAAATATGAAAAAGCTTGCTTTGGAGATGATAAGGGCGGGCATAAACGCTGCAAATCCTGAATTGCTAGTAATAAATTCGATCAGAACGGAGAAGGACATATTGTACATAAAAGATCGGGCTTATCATTTGAAAGAATATGACAATATATTTTTGTTCGGGATAGGGAAAGCATCCGTTCCCATGGCCTCTGCTTTAAGCGGTATAGATCCAACCGACGGATTAGTTCTTTCAAATATAGATTGTGATCGTATAAATAAATGCCCCGTTCCGGTGAAAAAAGTAAAACATCCATACCCTGATAAGTTCAATCTAGAAGCGTCTAAGGAATTGATATCCAAACTTAAAGGTGCGAATGATGCCCTCATCATATTTCTAGTTTCAGGAGGCGGTTCTTCTATGTTCACCGTACCAGTCGATGGTGTCTCAATGGAAGAGATAAACGATTTAAACCGTCTTCTGGTGATATCCGGTATGGATATCGATGGAATAAACACCGTCAGAAAACACGTTTCCAAGGTTAAGGGTGGCCGTGCTGCTGAGATGTGTGAAGATAAGGGCACTCTCATCAGTTTGATACTATCCGATGTGGTGGGAGATGATCTAAGTAGCATTGCTTCGGGCCCCACCGTAGCAGATAAAACAACATATGAAGACGCCGTAGTAACATTGAAAAGTTGGGGTCTCTGGAATGAAGTATCAAATAGCATAAAACAGCATCTGGAAAGTGGGTTGAAAGGAGAGATAGAGGACACCCCTAAAAAGGTAAAATCATTAAATTATATTATAGGGAATAACATGACAGCACTCAAAGGCATGAAAAAATTCGGTAAAGAAAGGGGTATGCCTACTGTGATACTAACCTCGCAGAACACTGGTGAAGCAAAATGTACAGCATATACCATAACCGGTATTGCCAAGGAGATACAGGATACTGGTACACCCTTTGAACCACCGGTAGCCCTTGTGATGGGGGGTGAGATGACCGTAAAATTTGATGGAGACGTACCGAAGGATGCTTTCGGAGGACCGAACCGTGAATTCGTACTTCGAACGGCAATGAAGATCAGTGGAAGGAAAAACATGGTAATAGCCAGCGCGGACTCGGACGGAGTTGATGGGAAAGGAAAGGCGGGGGCTATTGCCCATGGAAACAGTATCAAACGCTGTCCGATCGATGCAAAAAAGTGCCTTGAAGAACATAGATCACAGGATTTCTTTGATTCACTAAGTGACTCCGTTGAATTAAAAAGCAAAACCAATGTAAATGACATTACCGTTGTTTTGATCGGGGAACCATAGACACATCCACTTTCACCTAACCCACCCCTTTTAGTATTTATACATAATGATCACTTTTGTTTAACATGCATACAGAATGTCCTAGATGCGGGAGTGATACAAGACCAGGCGAAGGATGCTGGGTGTGCCCACATTGTGGTTGTTCGGGCTGCTGACCCTCGGGTCATTTACCGTACTGTGCGATCGTTACACCAATTACTATCACCAGACCAAATAAAACCGTGGGGGGACCGATCAACTCACCTATAAATATGTGAGAGAATATCGTACCGAATATCGGGATCAGATATGTAAATAATATCTGTTTTGATAGTTGACTTGATATGAGGACCGTATACCACAACAATAAGGCTATACCATTGCATACGAGACCTAAAAAGACTATCAATAACCATGTTGACATAGAGATATTTACGATCTGTGCAGTAGATTCCGTTAGTAAAGCGGTGGGTATGAACAACAAAGAGGCTATGATTAGAGAAAGAGCTAATATTATGACCGGGTCATGTACGAAGAGTGCTTTTTTTATCCATACCCCAGATACCGCATACAATACCGCACTACTTAACAATAAGATATTCCCCAATAAATCACTCCCACCAAGAACTCCACCGCCCCTGGTCACCAGAAGCACAGAACCGGAAAGTGCAAGAGCTAACCCGAGGGCTTTCTTCACACCGATGTACTCCCCCAAGAACATAGCGGCAAAAAAAATCCCGAATAGGGGTGATGTTGCCTGTAGGATAGAACTTAAAGAGGCTGCGGTTTCAGGTGCCATCATCCCTATCCCAACGTTCTGTGCTGCGATGGGTAAATAGAATTGGGTGAGGGCAATCCCGATGAAGGGTTTCGGGTCCGTTTTGAAGATAGAAAAAGTATGAGTAACGCCCTCTCTCCAAAAGACATATGCAGCGATTGGTACTGCTCCAAATAGTAAACGTAGAAGACCCAAAGTAAGTGGTTGAACTTCTACAAGAGATACTTTAACCGCAGGAAATGAGAGACCCCAAAAAGCCATAGATATCACAAGAAGAGTTATATTCCGTTTAGTGTTGGGGCTGGATAGTGCCATAGCGATGGGATAAAAAGACTAGGATAACTATCTTT
>CAZAMQ010000108.1:0-2672 GCA_964486225.1 uncultured Thermoplasmata archaeon
CGTACGCAAGTTCCACTTCTCACCGTTGACGTAAGTCGATAGGAACTCGGAACCGGCGGCGGACTCCACGCCCAGCTGGTTGCCACTGTCGTCGTAATCGTACTCTAACTCGCCCATGTTCAGCACGCGGTTGTCATCATCATATTCGCTCGTCACTTCATCGATCACCTCTTCTTTATCATCGTAGTATGTGCGTCCTACTATATTACCTCTTCGGTCGTAATTGCGCTTATAAGCAATTCTATAGAGGAATGTCACACTAGGTTCATTTCGTCCACACATAATCCGATTTATTCCATTCATCACATTCAGAAATGGGTGATTTGAAATCTTTTTCTTCAATTAACAAATGCCTAAAAATTTTCAACAACCTCTCTGAGTCGTATCCCTTATTTTTATTCTTGAATAAAGTGAATAATCTAAGTACGAATCGGTATATCTTATCACCTTTATGATATTTTATTCTAAATAGGTGACAAGCTTTATCGAAGGATTGTAATGCTTTTTCTTTTCGTCCCAAATTAAATTCATGTAATCCTTTTAGGTACCATCCATTCCAAAATTCCGGAAATTCTTTAACTATCTCGTTAGATAATTTCAATCCATCTTTATATTGCCCTTTTTTTAGATATAAAACAGACCTCAGATTATATAGATTTTTTCTATGATCATTAGAGAATGTGTATAATTTGTTATTCAAGCTTTTCTCAAGCAATTTTTCAGCTTCTTCATACATATCTTGAAATACATAACACTCAAGTTTTATTCCGATTAGTTCTGCATGATTAGCCCATCTATATCCAAAAAAAACTATGAGATTTATGATTAAGACACTTATCACTTCAGGAAAAAAAACGCTGATGTTACCTAGGATATAATAAGTTATCAGAACAGCTATAGATAAAAATATAAACGGCAATAATAACACATATGTGTATAATTTATGTGTTTTTTTAGCTTCTGGTCGAACGATATACACCATTAAAATCACCTACCAAGAAAAATATAGCGATTTTACCCCACACCATGTTATTTGAGCCATGAGGGCTAGGGATACACCTGCGATGCAGGGAGCCAATATATATGTTAGTGTGGCAGCACTTGACGCTGCAGCAGCTGCGGCACCCGCAGGTCCCGCCGCAAGCATTCCAGCCAAATTGGTACCCAGAATAGGAACTAACACGGAAACGAGCATGACTCCAACTATGCAACCCGCTGCAATTTTATGTGCCTTTTCTGTAAATTCTTCTAGTAAACATTCCTCATATTTATTCTGATCCAGTTGTATAGGCAGGACACTCCCACCTCCCCATCGCTCACCAAAACACCTTGCATGGCATGCCTCAGCAGCATCTAGAGGTAATGTGACAGCATAGCTCAAGCAATCCCAGTAAGTTTCAAAGGTAGGATCATTAGGACAAGTAGAAAGGTCATCAGGGGCTCCTGCTGCACCATTATACAGCATCGGATTCCCCCAGCCCGGGTTCCACCGGCCGCTGGGGTCTCTTGCGTTGATCGGGTCGTTCCGCACGTACATATACATATTAGGCCCGTCCACCATGCCTAAAGGATCATTACTCAGGAACCGTCCCTGCTGCGGTGAGTACATCCGTGCCCGGTAGTAGTACTGGCCCGTTTCAACGGTCGTTCTGTGTTCACAATCACTCATGATCAGAAGGAGATTCAGATATTCTCGGTTTTCTCTCAATTTTCATATCACCTCATTTTTGAAGGGGTGCTGTTACTATATATCATTGTTAACCTTTTTGTTTCTCGTTTTTTTAATTCCTATTATGATTCCTATTAAAACAGATAGGGTTACAGTTGGCCAGATCACATATAAAGTTATTACATGAGAAGCAGGTTGGACAATAGACCAATACAAAGTATGAATACTAAAGAATGCCCATGAATTGAATGCTGTGAGTGCGATTATGTATTCGTCATTAAAATTTTTAGAATTGAGATATACTGAAAGCGATAAAGTGGCTAATAGCCCAGTTATCGATAACAAAAAAATAAGTAATAAAAGTTCAGGCATTTTTATCCCCCCTCACACCACATAGCAGGTACGCCAGTACCATAAACGTGGTAAAAAACTAAATTTTGATTATAATAAGCACAGAGTGTCGCCATAGCGCAGATTGCTGTTATAGCGATACCACCTATGATTGCACCAACTCCGGCTGTTGCACCTGCAAGAGCTGCTAAAAATGACCCGATAGCGACTGCAGATGATGCAGTACACCAGCTAAGAGTTATATGTTTAGTAGCAATCTCATTACATATTATTTTCCAACCATATGGAACACCAAAAGCTTTCATTTGAATAAAATCAAATTCAGCACCAGAAGGAGGGTTAGGCAAACCGCCCCAACCCTCACCAGGGGGTGTTTGGTCAGGATTTGTACAATCACCCAAACAATAAGCAAGTGACTCCCTTCTAGAAAAACCTGCATCACGATATGCCCGATAACACTCAGAAAGGGTTGGGTAGGAGCCGTAAGGACAATCTAAACTTCCACCACCTGCTGCACCATTGATCAGCATCGGATTACCCCAACCCGGGTTCCACCGGCCGCTCGGATCACGGAAGTTGACCGGGTCGTTCCGCACGTACATATACATGTTAGGCCCGTCCACCATGCCCATCGGGTCATTGCTCAGGAATC
>CAZAMQ010000109.1:0-2601 GCA_964486225.1 uncultured Thermoplasmata archaeon
GCCGCTGTCGTCGTAATCGTACTCTAACTCGCCCATGTTCAGCACGCGGTTGTCAACGTCGTATTCGCTCGTCACTTTCTTATCGACTTTTATTAGCACCATGATTTCCCTTTGACTTTGCTACCAAGTAGATTATGATCGCAGTTCCCACAACAATAGAAGCTATCAAGATAATCCAGACTATGGCAATTTCTGATTCTTCACCACCGAATGCGTATAATAAACCATCACTGGTTAGTAGATAAAAGGTGCCGTCGGAGCCTATCGCATGTCCGCTTAGGTTAGATTCGAAAGAAAATGTCCATTTGACTTTGTGATCTGAAGATATCGCATGTAATGTTGAAGATTCATTCGTCTCTGATAGCGCATATATTATCCCACCAGAACATGTTCCGATGGGTGTCATGTAATCATAGGTATGTGGTAAATTAAGTTCCCATATCTCTTCTCCGTTAGGGTTAAGTGCGGCGAGATTACTTCCTGTTTCGGTGATTATTATCTCACCGTCTTGACCAAGAACGATGCTCGTAGCATTATCAGTTTCACGAGACCAGCGGAGATCTCCATCTGTATTGAAAGCAAAAATATTCCCTTCCATACAACTCACATATATCGTATCGTTGTCTCCGTAAACGACGTCCAATACTCCAGATTCCATTGTTTTTCTCCATATGATGCCATGCTGATTCATGGCATACAAATAGCCATGTGTGGTATATGTTTGCCCATCAACATATTCTGCACCTAGATATATAATGCCATCTAATCCAACAACAGCCCTCCTCATATATTGTAATTCATTCGATCCATTGAATGAAAGATCATAATTCCATAAAAGGTTATCATTTATATCTATTGCATAAATTTCGCTATCGTGAAGATTAGACAAAAGAATAATAAAATCATCTACAGCAACTGTTGGTGAGTATACGTTAAATACCGTTGGCACATTTTCGGATGTCCAGCGGAGATCTCCCTTGGTGTTGAAAGAACGAAAACCACGATAACACGGAACATATATATTTCCATCAGACCCAATAGAGAGACATGCCGAAATACGATCGTCAGCGATATCAGCCTTCCATACTAGTTCTCCCATAGAATTTATTGAATACAGGTGGCCAATCATTTCCGTTTCTTTATGAATGGTGGTTACAAAGTAGATTGTTTCTGAACTTCCGATTATCAGTCCGTTAAGTTCTTTGTCTATGGGTTCATCTGCCTGGAACGTCCACTTTACAGTTCCATCTAAATGTGATGTGTCATAGAGGCTCCGACTCGAATTTTGAAGGTCATTACCCTGATTGGGCGATGGATGAACAGATGCCACCGACAGGTTTGCAGTGCCGAGACATATCAGCAACAGCAAGGTTAATACAAATATCTTTTTGCCATACATTATATGCACCTCACATTTTTATTAACGAGAAGGAGAACCACATGTATTACGTCCTGGATTAAGATACATATACCAAGGGAGATCAACACATTCATCAGGGGATTTGAAATTATGCCATAACCAGCAACTAGAAGGATTATGCTTCCTTAGGCAATCATAACAGTATTGGTAACATATCATATCGGGTGCAAAAGACCCATATGATGTGTCATGATAGCATAAACAAAAGACGTTCCAACATAGACAGTATACATAATTATGTCCAAATTGTCCAGCTCTACCATTGATCAGCATCGGATTACCCCAGCCCGGGTTCCACCGGCCGCTGGGGTCTCGTGCGTTGACCGGGTCGTTCCGCACGTACATATACATGTTAGGCCCGTCCACCATGCCCAGCGGGTCCTGGCTCAGGAATCGTCCCTGCTGCGGCGAGTACATCCTCGCGCGATAGTAGTACTGGCCGGTCTCGTTGTCAAACCTTCTCCCCGTGTATTGATACGGATTGAACACGCCTTCGATCTTAACGATAGGTTCGCCGAAGGGCGTATACCGATATCGGTTAACAACGTTCTCGTCCTCGTCGATCAGCTCGGTAACACTTCCTAACCCATCATATAGATAGTAATACTTCACACCATCCACGACTATGCTTATAGACGCATCAACGAACGCAGATGCAGTCGGGCCACAAACTCCTCCATCGCACGCCAGGGGATGTGTGTACCTAACCGTCGGATGGTTATCTCCGAACTCGTACACCACGTTCTGCCCATCGTATAGATAGTGCACCGTCTGGAAGTCCTCGGGATCGGGGTTCTCTTCCTCCCACGTGATCTCCTTGCCAACCCGTCGGCCGTCCAGCGAGTAGCTGTAGGATGCCCACGGCACTCCGGCGGCAACGTCCGGCTGTACATGCGTACGCAAGTTCCACTTCTCACCGTTGACGTAAGTCGATAGGAACTCGGAACCGCCGGCGGACTCCACGCCCAGCTGGTTGCCGCTGTCGTCGTAATCGTACTCTAACTCGCCCATGTTCAGCACGCGGTTGTCATCATCGTATTCGCTTTCCACTTCTTCTATCACCTCTTCTTTATCATCGTAGTATGTACGTCCTACTATATTACCTCTTCGGTCGTATTCGAAGCCGGTTGCGTTGCCGTAGGGGTACGATACTATCGTCAAACGGCCCTCGGCATCGTACA
>CAZAMQ010000110.1:0-2580 GCA_964486225.1 uncultured Thermoplasmata archaeon
ACGCACGAGACCCCAGCGGCCGGTGGAACCCGGGCTGGGGTGATCCGATGCTGATCAATGGTGCAGCAGGTGGTGGAAGTTTAGATTGTCCTTACGGCTCCTACCCAACCCTTTCTGAGTGTTATCGGGCATATCGTGATGCAGGTTTTTCTAGAAGGGAGTCACTTGCTTATTGTTTGGGTGATTGTACAAATCCTGACCAAACACCCCCTGGTGAGGGTTGGGGCGGTATCGATTGGGGGGAGCGTACTAGATTTGAAGTGAGACAAAAATGGGGGATAGTTTATGGTTACAAATTTGAATTTGATGCATTTACTTCTGAGAGTTTAGGAACAGGGCTTGCTGCTAGTGGAACGATAGTTTGTGGAAGTATAGTTGGGGGTAATGTTGTTGCAATACCCGCTTGTATTATAGTTATTGGCCTTGCTTCTATATTTTCTTACTGTGCAGCACAATATAAAGGGACTAGAATTAATTGGAATGTTGTGACTGGTTTAATAGATTCACATAGCTGTATAGAAAACTTCTAGGTGAAGATGATAATATGTCCACAAAAAGACTTCAAGAGAATTGGAAAGAAATTACCGAATATAGGAAAAAACATTCTCTATTTGCGAATCGTTTAACCCTAATTGTAGTATTTATTTGGACTTTCGTAGGTATGACCATTGCCGGTCTATTTATAGTAACGAGAGACATAAACATTCTAGTTTCTTTTATTCTGTATCTAGGGGTAAGCATACCTATCCTTCTCTATTTTACGTTTATTACAATCAAGGAATGGAAAGAAAAGAATCTGGTTAGCGGCGTATTCCTTGTTATCGGATATTCTTTATTAATCATTAGTTCTACGTTTAGAATGTCCATGAGAATCCCTTTCATTAATATTATTATATTAGTTTCGATGGTCTTTTTATACATCTTATCACCAATCGACCTAATAAGAAAATAAAAAAAGTGAACTGAAATGACGAGGTGATATAAGAAGTGGAAGACGAAAAAGATAACAAACAAAAAATGGTCGAACCGACCGCTGATGCATTTGTTGATTCGTCCATCAGCATCACCATAGATAGTGAGAAGTACTACTACCTGTATGTCGATATGGATGCGGAGCATTCATTCGAGTTCCGGAACTCCTTCCGGATAAATGGCCTTGGGTCTGTTACCGAGTTGATAGATGAGGACGAGAACGTTGTTAACCGATATCGGTATACGCCCTTCGGCGAACCTATCGTTAAGATCGCAGGCGTGTTCAATCCGTACCAATATACATTTCGGAATTTCTCCGAAATTCCAAATGTCAATGGAATTGCAGAGCAATTCCGGCAGACCGGAAGGCGCTTCGACAACGAAACCGGCCAGTACTACTATCGTGCACGGATGTACTCACCGCAGCAGGGAAGATTTTTGAGCAACGACCCGATGGGCATGGTGGACGGGCCTAACATGTATATGTACGTGCGGAACGACCCGGTCAACTTCCGTGATCCGAGCGGCCGGTGGAACCCGGGCTGGGGTGATCCGATGCTGATCAACGGATGGGGTGGTGGGGGTGATAATTGGGATGATTGTCCAGATGATTGGTATTTCAAAAGTTTTGATGAATGTAGGATGTATTGGTCGTTTGATGAATGTATGGATTTTTGTTTTGATTATGAAGAGGAACCAGATCCTTGGACTGATGAATACGATAATCTTCCGGATGAGCCTGGGTATTGGGCTTGCGTTTCAATGGAGATTTCTCTTTGGTGTGCAGAATGGTCGTTTTGGTGTTTCACGATATGCCCATCATTCATTTATGTATGCCTACTGGATCCATCTAAAGTTACCTGTGTACCGGCACTAATATGTCTCGGTCTCCCTGCGATTTATGGCCTGACAATGTGTTTATAAAAAGATAGGAGTATGATAAAATTCAAAACACACTTGAAGAAGAAATATTGAGAGGAACAGTATTGGTATTAGCTTCGTTCTTAATGGCCGCTTTGATCACGGGGAGTATAGGAAAATATTTTTTCTTAGTATGGTTGGTCCCCCTGATTGTAATGATTGCTTATCCAATATATATCAAATCGGTATATATTCTAAACAAAAATGTTGACGGTATAAACACGGAAAACATCAAAATAAAAAGAAAAAGATCTAAGTGGATGATAGTGTTAGTGATCTCCGTCATAATTCCATGGAACCTTTTGGTCCTATATGTGAGCTATGTAGAGTTTTACCATGCAGGAATAGGAATCATTATATCCCTTACAATAGGATTTTACATCATCTCCCGCAATATAACTTGAATTTGACACTTGAATCACATAAAGGTGCTTTTTTCATCAGCATTTTTCATATCTTGCCTCACTTTGAAACAATATTTTTCAATCCAGCTACATTATTGATCGTTAATAAGTTCTGTTTCAAGTTATTGTATCATTTCATCTAGAAAAATATCACCATCAGTGGAGATGAGATAGAAATAAGAAAATTTCTTCCATTTATAAGAACTATCTCCATTTCTTATTCAGAGTTTAACTTGAGTTTATAAGATATTTTTAGCCAGTACCGATATTTCTGTAGGGTCTA
>CAZAMQ010000111.1:0-2466 GCA_964486225.1 uncultured Thermoplasmata archaeon
TTTTTTATCTCATAGGAAATTTGAACCATCAAGACGAGATATGAGATAAAACCCTTTCACAAAACCAAAGGTTTTCTTTGGTCTTTCATTCCTCGCTATGCTCCTGATGAAAAATAAGCGGAACCGGTTCAGGTTGCGTGGTATTTTTTATATATGGAAGGTGGGAAAGGCCTTTCTGGTAAAGAAATTTTCAGAACCAGGATGTATGCTTTATCGTAAAGCGCGGCGGGGGTTAATAGGTACTATCGTCCGAGAAAATCGATCAGCCCGATCACCCTTACGCCTTCGACCTTGCCTTTTTTCATACCGATCACTAACCGTTCCTTGATACCATCCATATCTACCGATAGTAAATTATCCACGTCTTCAGGGGTGATCTCGGTTTTGTACTTCACTTCATATGCCTTGCCGTCAACAAAAAAATCTATCTCTCTGGAATTTTTCATTATGTAACGCGGTGTGCCCATCTTGGTCAATTTATGACAGACTAAATTTTCCGCCAGGGCCCCTTTCTCCACTTTACCCCTCATGACATTCAGCACACCGGCGTCACAGATGTACGCCTTTTTAGGTGCGTAGGTCCTTTCGTTCGGAGTCCCCTCCTTTTCGATCATATCTATGAGATAGGTTTCTTTGAAGTGATCCAGGTATGACGAGACCGTATCGTGAGACATATCGAGTACACGGGCCAACTTTGAGGCTGTCACTCTTTTACCTACACGTTCACACAGCAACAAGAACAATTTTTTCATCAGTAGTGGGTCCTTTACACCGTACCTTGGAACTATATCCTTATAGATGATATCCTCAACCATATCTTCTATGTATTCGGGATCTCCGGTGAGTACGTATTCTGGCATACCACCCGTATACATATATTCTTCAAAGGCCTTTTCTTCAAGGAATTTTTCTGATCGTTTAACTTTGATCTCCTTGAAATCTAGGAATTCATCGAAAGAAAGTGGATCGATATGAACTCGTGCATGCCTACCGGTGAGTGCACCGGTTTTATGCTTTATCATCAAACTGTTGGAGCCAGCCCCTATGAGGTATACGTTCTCTTCCAGGTCATATATCCCTTTCAACTCTTTCTCGAAATCATTTCGTTTTTGTATCTCATCGAAGAGTACGTACACCTTTTCATCTCTGGACAGCATGAACTGCTTTCTGTATTCGTCCAGAAGGTCATGCAGTGGTATGTATTCGATGGCAGGATGATCTATGGATATGTAGAATATATTTTTAGATGATACCTTGTTTAACATGCTTGCTATGAATTGTTTCATTATGTATGTTTTACCGACCCTCCGAAGACCATATATCAAGACCATACGTCTCTTTTCGAGTTTCTCACTGACATCTTGGATATACGCACCCCTTTTGATACCTGGCGAAGAATAGGTTTCTTCCCACCAGGGATTGTATCTTGCCAATATCTCTACTACTTCCATATTATATATAATTCATATGCGCATATTAATACCTTTCGCTTGGCAATCGTAGGTTTTACCGATATCTTCGCTTGGTAATCGTACCTCTTTGTTCTGCGGGGGCATACACAAGATTAATACCGTTCCAACCATACTCTCACCCATGCAATACTCCGTCGTAGTGCTTTTGTCCGCGGGTATCGACTCGCCAGTGGCCGCCCATATGCTAGCCGAGAGCGGAGCGGATGTAAACCTGCTTCATATGGATACAAGACCCTTTACCGATGAGAGGACCATAGAAAATGTTTCGGACCTTGCGGGTCAGTTGAAAAAAATACACCCGGGTATCTCCGTTTACATCACCGAGTTCGGAGAGGTCGAGAAGGAGATCGCACAGAATGCTAATCCGAGATACCAGTGCATACTGTGCCGCCGGATGATGTACCGTGCCGCTACCAAGCTCGTTGCCGATATCGGTGCCGATGCGATCGCTACCGGAGAAAGCCTGGGCCAGGTAGCTTCCCAGACTCTGTCAAATCTAGTCGGCGAGGACGATGCCGTGGACATCCCCGTCCATCGACCGCTGATAGGTCTGGACAAGAACGATGTTATAGACATCGCCAGAGAGATCGGCACCTACGAACTCTCGATACAGCCGGCGGTGTGCTGTATGCTCACCCCCAAGGGTCCGAAGCTATCATGCCGTATCGAGGATGTAAAAAAAGAGGAAGACAGGCTGGATTGGGAAAAACTGATAGGCGACCTGACCTTCGAACTGCTGGAGTGATGATATGTACCATATTGTTAAACCGTGCTCGGATTCCGGTGCGTATGTGGCGGAACCGAAAAAGAGGTTGAAGCTGGATATGGACGGCTGCGGATCGATACTGAGAGAGGAAGGTTTTACGATGAAATTCTCCTCACCGGTGATGCTGCTGGTGGAGTTACCCAAGACGGACGTCGAGGTGGGCATCTACCCTTCGGGTAAATTGCTCTTTAAAACAACGGATAAAGAGGTCGTCGATGAAGTGTTCCC
>CAZAMQ010000112.1:0-2462 GCA_964486225.1 uncultured Thermoplasmata archaeon
CCGGCGACATCCACGTCTTCAGCGTGGCACTCTCCCAACTGAGTTACTGCGGCTTTCGAAGGGTTCAAAGGTTAATACGATTTTAAGTTTTTGGGAGAGTGATTGTTTTAATCTTTAAAAACGGAGTGATGAGAAGAAAGGTATATCCCCGCTGAATTTACCGATCAAATCTCTGAGTGATATATCATCCATCTCAGCGCATAACCTTTTGGCCGTGTCCTTGTCCATGCCGCCTTTTTTAAGGGTTTTTTTGAATATCCGCCTTCTTTTATTTACCCTTCTCTTGTAACCCAGATAGACAAAAAATAATTTGATCACTAAGGGTAGAAAAAGGACGACGAGAGTGACAAGTATTTTGACAATGTCCTCGGATTCGCCGTCCTTTGCCATTTCAATCTACTCCCAGTCGCCGTTCTCCATCTTTTTCTTGATCTTTTCCTTTATCTTCTCGCCCATATCTTCACCGAAATCTTCGCCAATGCCGCCTCCGCCGAAGGGTCCGCCCATTCCGGAAAGGGCTTCTCGTACCAGGCTCGTTACATCTCTGCTCTTCATGAAATCTCTAGTGAGCTGGTAGGCCTGGTCTTTATCCATACCCGCATCCACCAATTCTTTGTAGAATTTGGCGGTGTTCTTTGCTAGGTTCTCGCTGTTCTCCACGTTGTAAACGGCTTCGATTATCCCCGATATCAGAGAGGGGACCGTCTCGTTAAGGGTTTCCATCACGCCTTTCAGTTCTTTTATGTCTTCCATATCGCTCATTTTTTACACCTGTTACACTATAGGGTGTTCAAACTATATCTTTATACCGAGCAATTTTGCCCACCTATTCACGATCTCCTCCGTAAGTACATATCCTTTACCCTTAGATTTATCAACACGCCTGACCACATTTCTTTCTTCCAGTGCCTTCAATCTTTCTCGTACCGTATGACGTGATGCGCTACCTCTCTTCACACGTAAGCGTTCAGTTACCTGGGTTATGTTCAGTGCTTGACCGGAACTGAGAAGAACTTCCACGATGGATTCCATTACCGGATCGTCTATCTCTTTGATAAGAGATGGAGATATCTTACCATAGCGTTGGGAGAGTGAGAGCATCTGGATGTATTTTCTTTCGATCTCCGTGTTCGTTGATAGTTTATCGAGCACGTTACGGTGCATATTCATCAGATTCTCCAGCATATGCTCCAGATTGTTGACCTGTGATTTTAGAGATCTTATCTCCTCGCGCAGCTCATCATCTTCGGGCATTCGATCGATAAGAATATAGCAACACAATAAGGTTTTTGGAAAATTGTTTCAAAGACCTTCTTTTCGAAGATCAACGATAAAAGAACTCATCGGTCTGACATATGGTTTTATCTCATCATTGTTCAAAATATTGGAATTATCAGGAAGATATATAGTACACCGATGTTCTCCCATCTCGATTATCTTGTTTTCAGAAAGGTCCCTGTCATAAGTAATTAGATGCCAGATGCCTTTGATCTTATTATCATCTAATGTGTCCATGTTTTCGGTGAATGATTGTTTCCATCTTTCCCTGAAGGTTCTTTTGCACGATATAGCTATGTGCCACCCATCGGAACATTCAACCATCTTATCTACTTCAAGACTGGCTCGAATGTGTTCCGGAACTAATTCCACATCGGTGATCCCGAAATATTGTAGTATAAAACCCGTAACATCTTCTAAAGACCTTCCACCACGCCCTTTACGTTTTTGACCCGCCCTTCTTTCGAATTCTTGGACGAATGTGGTGATCACATAGTCCATGTCTTCTTGTTTCTGAACAAAATTTTTCTTTTTCAATATCTCTCTTAATACACCTAAACCTTCAACAACCTGGGCGCGCTCGACGCTGATACAACCCTTCATCCCCAGATCATCCCAAATCTCTATCACGTCTTTTAATCCCTTTTCTCCGAATTTATCAAGATATGCCAGAGCGATGGGTTTTGCGATCTCGAAGTCACTACTTGGGATCTCATTCAACATCAATGAGATAGGGACTATTATGTGCTTCATTGTCATCCCGAGGATCAATAGATCATTCCGATCTATGATCATAGGATCGAGGTCAACACAAAGGCGTTTAGCTTCTTCTCTTGCTTTGGTCCCTTCACGTCGTGAATCTATGATGAAGTTGAATACTGCCTGCTTGGCAGTGTCGACATCAACACCTTTCGTGCGTACATCTCATATATTATTTTCGTTGACTGTATCATAACGTCGCTTTTGGTTCCGATACCGCCATATCTATCTGATTGGATCAGCATCCTTGCGAACCAGTATGTTTTATCAAAAGGATTTTTAAGGGTTCGCTCTACGATATCGATGTCTTCATCCCGGATTATATCCTGTAGCCTACTCATCCGGCGGCCTCCAGAAATCCAATAGATATTCGAAGGTTGTACCCATCGTGATATAGTTCGACGGCCAGCCGAAGATACCGATAT
>CAZAMQ010000113.1:0-2402 GCA_964486225.1 uncultured Thermoplasmata archaeon
AATGAGTTGTGGAGGTCGTAACTTAGTTCAAAAAGTTTCGACTTCCACTATAATCCCGTGCCGAACCTGTTTACAACTATCAGGAGCTCTAGAATACAGTCGATCTTAAGAACGATATGCATGAGATTCCCGGATAAAGGACGTAAAGTTTCATTCAACCGCCACGATTCTCATCTTTATCAGGGTACCCGGTATCCTTTGACCCTCTCTACTTCATTCACCGTATCGTCTCTGCCGGTCCTGATAGGAACGTATGGCCCGGAGAAAATCGATCTTACGGAAGCCCGGCCAGTAAACATCTGTAAAATACAGTTCAGAATACGCTAACTGCCATATCAAAAAGTTCGAGATACGCTCTTCACCGCTGGTACGCAGTATAAGGTCAGGGTCAGGGAAATCGGATGTGTACAATCTTTCAGTAACCGCCTTTTCATCTATGTCCTCTACCTCAAGCTTCCCCTCCCTAACATCTTGAGCGACGCTCTGGATGGCATGGACAATCTCTTCCCGTCCCCCGTAGGCAACAGCGATGTTGAAATGATGTTTATCGTAGTCCTTGGTCCGTTCCTCGGCGTACCTGATAGACTCCAATACGGCCTCCGGTAACTTTTCCACGGACCCGATGGCTCGTATCCTTACATTTTTTTCGTGCACCCGAGGGTCGTCCGCAGCTTTCCTGAAATTCTCTTGGAATAACTCCATGAGTTTCTCCACCTGATCCGTTTCACGGTTGACGTTCTCCGTGGAAAAGGCATAAACGGTGAGCACCTCAATACCCAATTCAAGGCACCAATCTAAGATCTCTTCCAGCTTGTCTTTTCCCTTCAGATGCCCTTCCGTCTCGTTAAGACCGAGCTGTTTAGCGAATCTCCTGTTACCATCCATTATAACGGCGATGTGTTTCGGTATGCAATTTTTGCCTTTGATCTCTTTGAGAAGCTTCTTCTCGTAGGCCTTGTAGGCCGTATCAGAGATGGTCTTGGATATCTCGCTGATGTTACAACACCTACCGCTACTAAATACGGTTGAGTATATATAGATTACCGGAAGTATTCAATCTGAAGTATCCTCGTCGTAGCCAAGGTCAAAGGCCTCCATGTTCTTTTCCTCCGTACTCTCGGGTACGAGTTCTAAGATGGATTTTTTAACCGATTCGATGCTGACCACGCCTGTCACCGCTGTAAAATAACCCAGCATGACTATATTGGAAACCAATCTTGTGCCGATCTTGTCTTCCGCCAGTTCAGTTGCGGGTATTCCCTTACCACTCGAGCTCTCCACCAACCCGGTATCCACCAGAAGAAGGCCGCCTTCCGCTAGTGAAGCACCATAAGTATTCAAAGCGGATCGAGACATAGCGATCAAAATATCGGGTCTTCTAACATGGGGATAATATATATTCTCATCACTCACGATAATATCTGTGCTACAGGCGCCGCCTCTTGCCTCGGGTCCGTAACTCTGGGTTAGTGTGACGTTCTTGCCGTCCATTATGCATGCTTTACCCATTATATGACCCATGAGGATCACACCCTGTCCGCCGAAACCCGAGAAGCGAAGCTCTTTACGCATCATTCCACCCCAAATGACTCTCTTGTGCCACCGCCGGTCCTGATATATGGGAGCCTCTCTGTCAACGAATCTTCCCACTACTATCTCGCCTCCTGGCTCTATGGAAACAGATGTGGGGTCTGCACCGTGTTCTATTCGGCTGTTCTCCTTATAATACTTCATGGTGTCCACACCAGTCTTCTGCCCCGCTTTTCGACCGTATCCAGTGGGGCACGGTGATAATACCTCGATAAAACAAAAGCCCCTCTTTTTCAGTGCTTCTTCCATGGACTTTATCATCGCATCCACATGGTATGTGGTCCATCTTGCAACATAAACGGCACCGGTACCTGCAGCGACTGACGGTAGGTTGAAGGGTGGTTCGAATCCACCGAAGGGTGTCGTTGAAGTACTAGCATTCGTGGGCGTAGTGGGTCCCGCGAGATATATCTATTTCCAAAGGTGAGCACGGAAAACACTTTTACACGGTAAATACATTTAGGTTCCAATGACGTGGATAGAAAGTTATTCTTTCGGAAAGATCGTCATCGACGGTGTGACGTACAGGAACGATGTGATCTTGCTGGGCAGAACGGTAAAAAGTGGTTGGCGAAGGAAGAAAGGACACCGACTAAATATGGTGGATCTGAATGACCTGTTGGAATACGAACCGGATCTGTTGATCATAGGAACGGGCAGCAGCGGCATGATGATAGTACCCGAAGAGGTGGTCGAAGACCTCGATTTTACCGTGGAATATTATCCCACGAAAAGAGCATCAGATAAGTATAACAAGGAGTTGAAGAAGGGAACAAGGGTGGCAGGTGCCTTCCACCTTACCTGTTGAAGGG
>CAZAMQ010000114.1:0-2366 GCA_964486225.1 uncultured Thermoplasmata archaeon
CATCGGCTGTCCCAAGCTGGACGATTCCCAAAAGTACATCGAGAAGCTCACGGAGATATTCAAACGAAACGATATCAAGAGTATCACAATCGCACATATGGAGGTGCCTTGCTGTTTCGGATTGATACAGATAGTCAAACGTGCGCTGGGATCCGGTAAAGATATACCGGTGAAAGATGTGACCGTGACCATAAGGGGCGAGCAAAAGTGAGGTGGTAAATATGGAAATAATGAACTTGAGAGATTACGAGACAAAGGAAAAGTTTTCACCCTATAAACTGATCCAACAAGATGAAGTCGAAGTGGTATTACTGTCCTTCACACCGGGGCAGGGTTTGAAAGAACACACCACGCCTGTGGACGTATTCTTCTACGTTGTGGAAGGTACCGCGGAAATACAGGTCGGTGCCGACACAGAACAGGTTCCCGGGGGCACTATCGTTCTGAGTCCAAAGGACATACCACACAACGTCAGGAATACTTCTTATAAAGATGCCAAGATACTGGTGGTCAAGACGCCGCGGCCTAAGAAAGGGTAACTACATGTCGAAATACATTGTGTAGATTACAGATGGGTGTTCATGTAGTTCTTTCTACCTGCTATAATATATGATACTTCAGTAAGACATTTTCCGATTTTACCTTGAACCCGCATCTTTTGTACAGTTTCAAAGCCGTTAGATCATCCACGTCCAGTCTAACAGTCAAGGCAATATATCGATTTATTATTCTTCTTATACATCTATGATCATACCCGAAGTATACGTCCTAGGTCTTTCTTTTTACCTTAAAGGCGATGATCCACCCAATAGCATCTAATGGTTGTTTAACAGAGCTATGGTCTGATCCAAGAAGTTTTCACGATATAAACGTAACAGCACCGTCCTTTCACAAGTAGTACACTGGGAAGAACTTAACCGTTGTCCCCTCGATCATTTCTTCACTCCAGAAATCTTTTGTAGCAACGACAGCCCTGTCCGGATTATTTAAAGATTTTTAACAACAACTCTAGTTTTACTAAATAATTTTCAACGATCCTAGACTTGTTATTTGATTTATTCATCCGCAAAAATGTGTGGTAACCCTGCATTTACCACTAAATATTCTGGAAAAATATATGGATGTTAGAAGTTGATTTTGATATATCCTAATACTTATCTACAGATATATCTTATCTACTCATGATGATAGATGTAAAAGAACACTCTCAGAAATTAAAAGACATAGTGATCACTTCTGTTGTTAACCGGGGAGGCAAATACATCTGCAGTGGGACGCTGTTAGATGAATGGTATAAAACGATCCTATTAGAACTCGATGAAGAGAGACACTTATTGTGGGAAAAAACATTTGGCGACGATCATGTCGATTACGAAGGTCAGGATTTACTATATGTAGATGAGGGTTATCTGATATGTGGTGGATCGGAGGGAGTCGCTTCTGAGTCAGGGGGACAGGACTGGAAAGGTTATATATTGAAAACCGGTGAAAACGGCGATAAGAAATTGTATCGAACATATAATATCTCAGGGAACGATGTTTTCTGGTCTATGGTTGAGGGTGATGATGGATTCATATTGCTTGGAGAAGCTAGTGATCGCTATTCAAAGAAAATATTTGTTTTGAAAGTAGATAGAGATGGAAACAAGGTATGGGAAAAGGAATTAGTCTCGGGAAAGAAAGTTTTCACCGGTGGAATTGCAAAAACAGAGAAAGGTTATATCATCACAGGAAGCACGAAGCAGGGTGAGGAATGGAAGAATGTACTATTCAAAATCGATGAACATGGAAAGATTTTGTGGGAAAGATCCCTAGACTGTGGTATGACCTATGATATATGCTCTTTAGATAACCAGATATACTTGACAGGCAGTAAACATGATAGTTTCAACGTTACCTGTTTAGATAAAAAAGGAAAACTGAATTGGGAAAGATCGTTTTCTAAAGGTAGAGGGCTAAGGATAATATCTAGTAATGGATCTATCATCATCGGTGGTGATATAGAACTGGGAGAAAGCCAAAATCCTACATTATGCCAGTTGAATTCTCAAGGTGAGGTAAAGTGGAAGCAAGATTATGACTACGAGGGTTGGATAGAAACTTTCGTCAAGACAAAAAAGGGTTATCTATTATTCATCTTCGGACTTGAGCCAAGTGATCACACTATATTGATGCACGTGAACAACGATGGAGTGCCTATAGGGTGAATTTTTCTAGAATCACCGCCCATGGTTATAAGGTGAAGATGGATATGCTTGCCTTTCAATCAACTTCTGTATTGACCGACTGAATATCACCCTTATATCTGATAACAAAGCTTTTGCGTTATTGAACTAAACACATAATATTATATACGTTTCTTATTG
>CAZAMQ010000115.1:0-2265 GCA_964486225.1 uncultured Thermoplasmata archaeon
TTCCACTTCTTTTCGTCTTTGATGGATCTAGCCATGCGAGGGAAAGCGTCTTTTGGGATGTCCAAGTCAAAGTCGCGGGCGGTTTGAACGTTAGCCATGGCTTCCAACCGCTCTCGTATAGGCTCATGCTCGAATTCGTGGTACTTTTCTTCCATCTCTTTGATGTCGGATAATTCCTGATTCTCGATCTTGATGAAATCCTGGTATATCTTCATCAGGTCTTCCATGGTCCCTTTTTTTGTCATGCCAAAGTCTTCGAGTGTAGCGGAATTTGCGTTCTTTTTCTTACCCGCAGAACCCAATTCTTCGATCTCTTCGATATCGGAACCGATCAACGAATTACCGGTTTTCAAGTGATGGTCCAGAAAAGCCAGAGGCTGCCTGGCAGCTAATGTACGCAGCCATAGAGAAACCTTGGCCAACTCCACCGCCATGGGATTCAGATCCACACCGTAGATACATCTCTGTACCACCTGTCTTCTAGCCCAGTGTATATCGTGAGATTCATCGATGGTTTCCACACCATCCTTTTCCGCCTGCTTTTCGTTAGCATCCACTATCTCTTTAGCCAGATGATCGACTGCGTTGGTAAGAAAATGACCGCTGCCCATAGCGGGATCCAGTATCTTCAATTGGAAGACCCTTTCGGCAAATTCATTAGCAAAATTGCCTCCCTTTTTTTTCAATAATTCTTCTTTGATATCTTCCAAGATAGGATCTAACGTATTCTCAACGATATATTGAACGATGTATTCAGGAGTGTAATAAGAGCCGGTAGCCTTCCTTTCACCTTTGTCTGTGGTCAGATAGACCTCTCCTTCATCCAACTCCTCAACTATGGTTCCGTCTTCGAATTCTTCTTTGGTAAACCATTTTTGTTGTTTACCATCCTTGACTGCAACCATAGGCTCAGTAGCTACGTTGAGATGATACTCCAGCAGACCCTCGTATATACTGCCGAGATGTCTGATATCTAGAGAAGAGTAATCTACGAACACTCTACCGTCTCCGTTTTTGCTTTCGTGTCTGGTAAGTAGATCGATAACCTTAGCCAGGTATGAATCGCCTACCTTGTTATCCTGTAAAAACGCTACCTCATCGTCCGTACCAGGATTTACGTCGGTTCTGAAAAGACCGCCGTTATAGGCAGGAATGTAAAGATCCTCTTCGGGAATACCTTGATTTTTACTTCCTTTATCTATGAGTACGAACAAACTTTCAAGACGGTCCCATATCTTGGTCTGCCAGTCGTTATATTCGCCCTTTCCGCAGACTTCCTGTTTCAGAGTATTAAGACTGTAATCTTCGTTGTATATCCTGTTGCTGGTATCTAACAGATCCCTTCCTTCACTCTCAGCATATAGAACGAAAATGAGTCTGTATAGGTATATCAAGGAACTGTCGTGGATCAAACTTATATCCTTAACAGCATCCAGTTTGTTATCAGAATACTTTAAAAATCCTTCTGCCAACAACCTTATGGCTTCGTATATATTCTCTCGCAGATCCTTTCCTAACTCTTGAGAAAAGAGATTGCTTTTATCGTATACTTTGTCCAGGAAACATTTTCCGCTTTTATCTTTGACAAAAGCCTTCGATCTGAACAGGAGATAGAAGTATTTGAACAACTCGAAACCGTCTTCATATTCAAGTAGATAAGGCAGGTCTATCTCATAGTAAGAATCCAGTTTGTGACTGGTTTTAGAGTAATATAATCTCCATTTTTGACCATTGGTGAGTATGGCCCAGTCCACTGGTGTTTCCTGAAGATATACGTATATCTGGTGAGAGGGATTGGTAAAATCTCTCACGCCCCCTCTTTTATCTAAGTTTCTTCCCCATCGTTTTGCTTCCGCGATGGTGATGGCGTTCTTGTAAAAATTTCCTGCTTCTTTATTTTCGTAAGCCTTCTTCAACTCTTCCTCACTGCTGAAGATACCATAGTCCGGAAAACGCTGTCGCTTTTTTACAGCTTCTCTTGTTCCGTATTCCAGACCTAATTCTTTGAAGATAGGTCTGATGAATTTATCTTCAAGAAAATCTTCTTGATATGTTTCTAAATGTGTTTTATGATCCTCATAGATATCTTTGATGTTATCATATACTCTTTTGATCTCATCTTCATCAACAGATCTCCATGTGTTTGATTCCGGTAAGAGATTTTCTAAGTAATAATTCGAGAATAGTTCACGGTTTATCATATACTGAAATGTCATTTGAATTGCCATATCCATGCTCCGGTTTTTATCGTTCCCACCATGCGGT
>CAZAMQ010000116.1:0-2259 GCA_964486225.1 uncultured Thermoplasmata archaeon
GTCCATGTGACCTCTTCATCTGTGCCAGCAGTGAAGGTCTCTCCACCGTTCGGTCTGGTGACCGTTATCTCTGGTGGTTCTCCCGGCTCGACTACATCTCCGGTGATGATGACGGACGGGTCACCGAAGAGATGCCATGCCGCAGTTTCTGTATCTCCTGAAGACCCATGAACATCGTTCATATGCATGCAGCCGTTGAATGCTATCCCACCTGTTGTTATCTTCACATTATCGGCATAGCTGCCGGTGTAAACATCCATCATCTCGTTCTGGGCGGTCATGGGCGGCACCCAAGACTGTGATCTAGAAGCGCAGAAAGCCCCTATACCTCCTGTCGGTTGACCGTCGTGTGTAGCCCTCGACCACGCTTCACCGAAACACTCGTCCACATCAGTCCAAGCTCCTGTGAGACATGCAACTGTTATAAAGAAAGCTAATTCGTTGGTATTGGTCAAAGCATTTATGTTATCTGTGTCAAAACCGCTGGTTGCAATAGATGTATAATAACCGTGCCCGCAATAATTTGCCAGGTGTCTACCGTCGTTGAATGCATTGGAAACCATCGTGGATGTGGGATCACCAGAGGCGTCGTCTTCCTCTTGAGAACCATCGTAGAACTCATCCACCAATGTGTAATCCACCAACTCGGACGCATATAGTTTATTCCTGATGGCCCTCATATGTTCCCAGTCCGAAGGGTCAGAACCCTCGTCGGAAGCTATCCCCATGGCCCTAGTTCGCCAATCTCCATCGGGATTCTGTTCATAGTAGATGGAGCGCTCCACCTGAGTTTCAACGTGGCCCACGTCAGCCGCGGAGAATCTGCCGACGAATATATCAGGGTAATAATCGCCACCCACGATAAAGGAATAAGTAGGGTCCGAAGCATGATCAAAAGTTGTAAATGTAGGCACATAACTTTGATCGCCTACCAGCAGTACATAGGTCAATCCATTTGTGTTGTAATAATCAGTTATATAGTCCTTGATAGCCGTGGTTGTCGTGCCGGTCTCGGCGGTTGTTACTAGTTCCGTCGGAAGCCCTCTGCTGTTCTTCCAGTCTACAAGGGGTGTCATCAGATCGGAAAATGTCTCTGGGCTGATAACCAGCATGTTCCCCTCTTCTTCAACAGGCGTATAACTCAAGCTGTTCAGATACTCTTGATAGTTGATGAAACGCCTTTCGTATATCTTAGCAAAATCCCTCTGTACCGTGTCAAAATGCCGAGTCCGTGTGAAGAGGTTTTCTCCTCCGAACCCTACAGGTGACACTTCTACTGTTATATCTGTGTACACACGTAACGTACTCCTTACTGGATTGTATTGAAACGGATGCACCTCTACTACCTGTCCTCTGAAATCTCGCAGTATGTACGGCTCCCTTAAGTTCGCTATATCTTGGGGATACCATGCATCAACGCTGTAAACTTCACTAAACTCGTAGGACACCGCGGATGGTACGGGGTGCTCCGTTCGGTACAGGTTACCTTTGGACGGAACGATGGATATCGATGTATAATCTATGTACTCAGTTCCTGTTACTCTGATATCCATTAACTTATCGTCAGGTATGACAAGGCTACGGGTGATTATCGGTAACTCCGGATAGCCTTTATCCAAAGAAATTGCCTCGCCTTCGAGTCCTATTTGATAGTATGTTTCTTCTTCAATCGACACCTCTTCCGCATTGAATCCGTCTATGGAGTAAGTTATTACGCTGGTACTGCCGTCATAGGAGTAGTATACTTCAAGATCCTCTCCATAGGTAGTCAAAGGGAAGCTTTCTTCGTCTCTCTCTTCCAGGAAGGGCCCCGATGTTTCCAAACCGTAGATTAGCGGAACTAAACATACGATAATCAACATAGCTATAAAAATCAGTGCCCAACACCTATTACTTATTTTATTATTCATATTTTTCTCCGCCTTATGGATGATACAACTTCTCTTCTACTTTGTAATAAGTAGATACTGATATTTATTCTTTGCCTCATCGCGATATTTATGGTTGTGCATATATGGTTAAAAATGAAAAATGCTACAAAATCAAAGATGCGGACATATGTCCACAATGTAGATTATCTTTATTTTTATCTCATATCAATCCTATTTAAAGAATGTATCGTCTAGAGTGTTCAAATTTCCTATGAGATAAAAAAGAAAGGGGTTTGGGGTCAGTAGTCCACTGTCCAGACTACTGCACTGTCGGTTGGATTGTGTGCCCAGTATCCCTGTCCGGGCTCGAACTCGAAGGCGTCCGGAC
>CAZAMQ010000117.1:0-2174 GCA_964486225.1 uncultured Thermoplasmata archaeon
GGGAAGATAAGAGCCGAGATAGACCTTGCGCCGTCCATGTGCGATGACAACCTGAGATCATGGTCAAACGTGTTCTTCGCAGGATATTACAACGAAACCGTCGTGGAATATCCGGATCATCTGGAAAAAATAATACAGATGGCGGAACACGGGGTGGCCAACGAGGACGGTGACGGATACTATACTATATACGAAGACTGGTCACTGCCTGTACTTACGGAGATCGGGGCCGTGTACTTTGCCATGTATGATATAACAGGAAATTACAGTTATTACGAACGAGGAGAAAAGCAGATCGATTATGTTCTGGGATTCAGGGATGCTTACGGGCTTTTCAATCGTAGTGCAGTATACCAAGTCAGAGGTTGGTTCGAAGATACCTATCACGAATGGAGTGCTCACTGGCAATCACGGATCGGCATCGCACTGCAGCAGGCGTATATCTACACGGAAAACGAAACATATCTCAACGTGGCTGCTGATGCCATCGATTTCATACTGAACAAAGTTGCCATGGTGAATGTAACCTTCCATGGGGGAATAAACTACACCGTTCCGTGGGAGTCTACAGACCCGGAGACTGGCGAGAAAGGTACCAGCAAAGATTATCCTTTCCTGTTCGTAAACGGATACATACAGCTCGGACGCCTGCTCACTCAGGCTTACTTCGATGAGAATTTGAACAGCACGTACAGAGGAGACGACCGGCTTTTACCGCATATTTACACCTGCATCGAGTATATACTGAACGACCAGATAGATTCCGGCGAGTCCGAGGGTACCTGGCCCTACTTCAGTTATTACGACCACCCTGACCCTTGGAGAAGAAGGCACATGCACTATGCGGCATTGACTGCAATGGAGCTGGCCAACCTCAACACATACCTTAATTGGAAAAACATTAGTTCTGCGATACAAAACTATGTTGGCTACATTGAAAATCACATGACCCTAAGAACCGCCATAGACACTAATAACGGTAGTTTCGGTATGCTTCTGACCTACGTGTTGGTCCGTTCTCTTTACAACACGACGAACAGGAATCTTTCTCGTATAAACGAATTCTCTTTCTCCAACGTATTCTTCAATGACAACGGTACGTTCAAATGGTTTGGGATAGAATCAGATAGATTATTGATAGACCCAGATAAATACGGTTTTCTATACCTGCACTACAACCCATTACTTACCTATCTGTCAGATATCTATCATGCCAGCAGAAAGAACAAGACCCACACCATATCCCTGGATACCGGTTGGAACTTTGTTTCAACAAATATAGTTCCCAATGATCGGAGTATACCCGGGATATTGGATAACGATGAAGACGGTATCGCTGGCGGTTATGACAAGTTAATGTATTTCGATTCATACGCAGGAGGATGGAAAAGTTACGTACCGGGAAGACCGGCTCATTTCAACGGACTCGATTCGTGGGACTATACCATGGGTCTGTGGATATACATGAACACACCTGACAATCTGACCATCAGAGGAACAAAACCGTATCGTTCCTGGATAACACTCGAACCGGGGTGGAACATGGTAGGACTGCCGAGTTCGGAGGCCGGCAATCACGGATTACCGGTAGAGGTGACCAGGATCGGCTTCTTCAATTCATCGGCAGCATACAACGTGGAGTACGTGTATGATACAGCAAATTTCACATTCGAACCGGGAAAGGGATATTGGTTGTATAATGGTGGAGTCGAATCGGTGACTTGGAAAGTAGATTACTGAATATCCTCTATGGGACATCACACGGAAACATGACTCATCAATCAAGATAACCCAGGGCCCTCAACCGGTCATGGATAGCTTCCTTATCCTCATCGGATAATGGATCGACTTCCGAGGGTGAGGAATAGTAGTCGCGATATTCGGGTTTGCCGTATATCATCATCTCTTGAGATATAGAGCCGTCCAACCCCTTCGGTACTTCAAGCCGTAACAGATACATGGCCAGCGGCAAAAGATCGTATATGTTCATGATCGGCCCGCGGTTAACTTGCTCATCTCCGCTAACAACAGAATAAATTCCTTCTCTTGCATTGGTGTGTTCGCCCACATGCTTCCGCTTGGAGCGGAATCGTAACTTGGTTACCAGTTTTCCGGAAAACTGTGCTTCCGAATGAAATTCCGGCTTCGTCAGAAAGATCACTTCGGGTATATCT
>CAZAMQ010000118.1:0-2076 GCA_964486225.1 uncultured Thermoplasmata archaeon
GGATGCCCAATTATAAGCCTGGTCGTTCAACGTATCATCGGGAGCTAGATCTGTTGATCCTATCAGCTGAGATGCCGCCTCGTACTGCTGCCATGGTACTTCAGGCATCCACATGTAGTAACCGCCTATCTGAGGATCCGTTGGGAAGGTATAGTCACCGTAAACGGTCACTGTATCGTTATGTTCATCAAAAACGATACCTTTGATGTTGTTGTAATACGCTTGTTTATTTTCCCATACATGTACATAATAATGATCTCCTGCAGGCGTATACCAGCACAGCTGTTTACTAAAGGCGAAATATGCCACTAGATCCTGCATGGTGAACTCATGACCGGAATGCCACGTACCAAAGTGCCATCTGTACTCGACAGCGGTTGCTACCTCTACACCGGAGCCGACTTCGTACCATTCTTCATCAAATACATCGTAGTTTACTGCGTCGGCGGGTACTTCGAGCCACTTAGTCAGATTGCCGTCATCGTCGTACTCGTATCCTCTCATTACCTCTTCGAAATCAGCTCTCATACCTATGGATATGCCTCGACCTGGGTGCATGACCGTTGCAAAGTCACGGGACATCCTTGACTGTAGATTGCTGTAGTGATCACCGAATCCTGCGATATTGTTCCAATTGTCCATGTATAAAACACCGGTGGATGAATATTGTGCTACTTTGAAATTACCGTCGGTTGTCTTAATTGTTCTCGGAGACAATATCTGCGACCAGCCTAGTACTACGTCCGCGGTGACTTCCGTCACACTAGCTCTATTCATCGGTACTAGGTTTTTCTGGGTCACTAAAAACACCCTAACACTTTCGTGGACACCTCTGTCTGTAAGCTCTCGGAACATATCCCAGTAACTGTCTTCATCGGGTAGCTGTCCATTCATCAACGGTAAAGCAAGGCCGTAGAGTTCGTCTGCTACAGGTTCGTCCCGGTGGTATCCATATCCCGCATCCGGATCAATATGCTTCTGATAATAATCGCCGGGCATGTACGGATAATATGGTGTGTACATCTGCGCGGAGGATGCATGCTGGTATGCTACAGCTGTGGATGCCATCCATCCACCGGTATAGAAGCCCCACTCCATGTCGGCTGCATCTGTAAAGAGCCATGTGTTGACCGGAGATTTGTTAGGATAATCACGATCTACCTTAATTCCGCATTTTTCCAACTCGTCTGAGAAATAGTCTCCGATCTGAAGACGTCTGTCCTCGGTTCTGATTAATCCCTCGGTTTCCACGTCCATCCACTCTCCACCCGGAGGTCGGTACTGCCAGAACTCAGTTGGTGACTGTGTCGGTGTTCTAAGGTCTCCCTCAAGGTCAGGATGGTTCATGGCATCGGTCATAGCATCCTGGATCATGTTGTAGCCAAGGTCAAAATCTCCTTCGTAGGTAATATTACGTGCATCCATCAGCAGTTGGAAGTACTCGTTCCAAACTGGATTCCTCTGGCCTATGGCTGAGTACCGTGCAATCGCATAACCATCGAATATATCTTCCACAATATGCTCCCGGTCAATCAACCAGTTGGTTGCATAGCGTATCTCTCGGATGGCAAAGGGGTTGAAGTAGTCAAGGTTGCCATCTCCTGTGGTATCAACTTCCGCGTAGCCGCCGGTGTGAGCTGTGTTGAAATACAAATTATTGTAGCTACCGTAGCTTTCCAGAACTTTCAACTGTTCTTTCCACTCGTCGCTGATATCGTCATAGAAAGGGCCTTCGATTGCCTGAAGGAATACATCGATTTCGCCGTATGCGGTGTCTCTAATACCGGATTCCCTGTTCATCCTCACTTCCAGCCTTATGTGATCGACATACTCCCCGTCCCCGGACATCACTTCACCCGATTCTCCGTTCACAACATCGGCACTGGCGAACCAAAGACCACCGGTCAGCAGGGATACCACCAATATTCCTGATAGTACCTTTTCAAGCCTCATTTAATTCCACCTTGTTACTATTATAATGTATCCGGCGGTACTTATAGATATCGGCTCTGTACCACTAGTAACTCATTTTCGTCTCTTGTATATCAGCACTGCTACGGCTACGCAGACCGCCAT
>CAZAMQ010000119.1:0-2049 GCA_964486225.1 uncultured Thermoplasmata archaeon
AGCGCACGTTTGACTATCTGTATCAATCCGAAGCAGCAAGGCACCTCCATGTGTGTGATAGTGATGCTTTTGATCTCGTTTCGTTTGAAGATCTCCGTGAGCTTTTCGATGTAGTGCTGGGCGTCATCCAGTTTGGGGCAGCCGATAATCAATCCTCTGTCTTTCAAAAGATCCGTATGGAAATTGGGGTATGCAAAGGGGACGCAGTCCGCCGCTATCACAAGGTCCGCGTCTTTGAAGTAGGGAGCCTCGATGGGCACCAGATGCAGCTGCACGGGCCACTGTCTAAGCTGCGTTGGTATACGTCCTATCTCGTCCTCTTGATCCCTTAGATCCCACTGCGATGGCTCTGAAGACGGGCATCCGCATGCCGTGGTGGGTTCATCGGATATAAGGGGCGATTCCACGCCTATGGCTTCGAGATGCTGCAGTGCCTCCTTCAGTAACTCGCTCTGGCCGTGTTCCTTCAGATGCTCGAGATGCGCCTTCAGCACGTTTTCGCCCTGCTCTATCATGCGTTCAACAACTGCCTTTTCATCGTAGGGTTCCGCTTCGCGTTCTTCTATGGTGATGGCATCCAGGGGGCAGTCGCCTATGCATGCACCTAGACCGTCGCAGAAGGCCTCGTTCACCAGCCTTGCTTTCCCGTCGATCACCGGTAAGGCGGGTCGATCTCTTTTGATGTTGGATCCTTTAGAATTTCTTCTCTTCTACTGATCTGCAATCGGACGGAACATACGCCTCTGTTGTTTCTGTAAAGGGGCCCCTGTACCTTCAATCTGAACCCGGATGTTATCTCTTCATCCGAATATTCATCTACTTCGACGGGGTAGTTGTACGACTCGATGGACTTCACTACAGTATCGGCGAGTTTGTTCGGAGATAGAACTTTTTTTTCAGTAAAGTCTAAGTCTTCGCTGAATCTATTCACCAAACCTATCTTCTGCAGGGCGGTTCCACCTTTGAAGACCAGATGGCCACTCCACTTTCTTGAGAGTGAACTTAAAACTATGTGCTGGATGTAATCCTTTTCCACATGACCAAGGGAGAACGCCGTGATGCCTATGTACTCCTTGAGCTCTTCTCTATTCATTTTTGCCTCCTGTTATCTGTCTCCGGTTATCTATTATACGCCATTCAGAGTCATATCTTCCTTTTCGAGAAAAGGACGGGTCCAACGGAACGAAGGTATCGGATAGATGACCGAACCTTTCGGGATCACAATGAAAACCTTCCTGGTTCAACAAGTAGCCCAGACGCTTCTTGACCGCCTGTCTATGTGACCTTACGGCGTATCCGATCACTTTGTCTGTATCGATCCCATCCTTTATGGCCTCCTGAACTTCTCCCAAGGGAACATATCTGTTGAACAGAAGGCCGTCTATGATGGCTTTTTCTTTCTCGGCGATAAAAGTCACTTTACCATCCAGATATACCTTATCGCTCCCGTACAACAGGGATCCATCTGTTTTAACGAAGCGTGCTTCGTATCTACCATCCTCTAGCGAAAATTCCAGCTTACCGGACTTATCTGTGTTTATCACGTCTATGATTTGAGGGGATTGAGTGGTCGTTCCGTGATATTCAAAAGCCGCCCATAGGGATACATACGATGGGGTGTATATATTGGAGGCTACACTGAGAACATTCGTGGAGGGTAAACAGTAATACCCTCTTTTTACTCTCACGAGGATCCCTTCTTTTGCCAATCTGCTCAGCAGAACTCTAGTGCTCTCGATATCTTTATCGAACAAGGTTGAGGCCTGTGAGGTGGAGAACACTGCGATGCTGGAAGATTCCAACCGTTTGACGATAATCAACTTATCCATCTTATCACGAGGATGTCTTTCGCTTATATATGTGTTTTGTGTCTTGTAAATAAACAAATATGTTATTTACTCATAACGAAACATAGTAGATAAACCTGTGTAGAAACATGTTTTTATTAATCTTCATCCCGCTGTACGAGATGGACGGGATCATGAAGTACCTTACTTTCGTATCACCCTTAACATATCTGGTGGATTCCTTCCATGCGAGCATAGGAGG
>CAZAMQ010000120.1:0-1981 GCA_964486225.1 uncultured Thermoplasmata archaeon
CGGAAGAGGAGGCGAATCCGGAAGACATAGAACCGTCCACTCAGGAAGACGAACCTCTTACGGAAGATGCGGATTATTAGATACGGGTGCAATTCTCCCTACTATAATTACTTCTTGATTCGGTCACCCTTGATGGTGATCTGGAATCTAAGCAAATATTCGGAGCGATGGTAACTATAGAAACGAAACTAGGCCGAATAAAATCGAGGTCACTCTTTGGTTTTTAGCGGTATCGAATTCGACATTATATCAACGTAAAAACTATATAGTTATTCATATTGCCTATATAGTAATGTCACAACATATATATGAGTAGGTATGTATGTATGTATGTATGTATGTATGTTTCTATATAGGAATTTTTATATAGTTTTTGTTTCGTACCCTATCACGAGGTCATGAAAATGAAACAAAAAGCAAAACTGAAGGGAGCAATACTCTGTGCGATGCTACTCTCCGTCACATTCTTTGGAGGGTTTGTTGTCGCCGAAGGAAACGAGGTGGAATCGAATGTGGTGATGATCGAAGTACGCAGCGGTGCGGATCAATCTCTGCTGGATATGTACGATGTTGAGATCATGGAGTGGTACGACAATGCGGTACTCGCCCGTGTCGATAATGATACACTCGATCTGCTGGAAATAGCGGGTTTTACGGTAGATACTCTGCCCAAAAGGACGACTATATATGTTAAGGGGTACGAGTTCGACTTCACCGAAGGAGAACCCGATATACCGGCAGCCCTCAGGGTGAACGACTACGAACCCGGAGAGAAGGGGCTGTATATCGTCCATATGATCGGACCGATAGCAGCTGGTTGGCGGCCGACCCTTGAAGAGATGGGGGTGGAAGTATTGAACTACATGCACAATCATGCATACCGTGTGAGGATGACACCGGAACTCGCAAACGAGGTATCCGAGCTGTACTTTGTGGACTGGGTCGGAATATACCATCCGTACTACAAGATACAGCCGGGGCTGGAGCCGGGAATGATAGATATCGGAATGGTACGGGGTACAATGGAAGATAGCATCACAGCAGTTGTGGAAAAGGTTAACGTACTTTCAATAGCAGAATTCGCTACCGGAGAATATTATCTTACTGCACATGCTAATTCAAGGGATGCCTTAAACGAACTAGTGAATATCAATTGTGTGAGTTTCATCTCACCATATAGTGAACCGGAATTATCAGACGAAATGGCAACACAAATAATCGGAGGTGGTTGCTGGTTCTTTGACGATGAATATGATACTAATTATAGTCTAAATCCACCCCCACGGCAAGGAGATCCGGAAGAAGTTTACCGGAAACATGGAAACTATGGTTCATATATGAACCAGATAGGTTATACTGGTGATGGAGTAGTTATAGCGGTGGCTGACACGGGACTCGGGGGTGGAACGGTCGAAGATCAACATGTGGATTTCCAGGATCGTGTCATAGGAGGATATTATTTTAAAGGGGATAATTGGGAGGATGAATACGACTACCCCGATCCCGATTCTGGCATCCAAGGACATGGAACACACTGTGCGGGTATTGCCGCTGGACATACTCATGGCGGAACAGGTTCATCATTTTATAATGACTACTATTCCGCTGAGGGCTCAGCACCAGCTGCACAGCTTTATGCAATTAAAATATTCAGCTCTACTGGTAGTTACATAGGGCCAGTCGATAAATATGAGATTATTGAAGTAGCAAGCGAGAAGGCCGATGCAGTTGTACACACTAATTCGTGGGGTGGCGGAGATGATGGTTTTTACAACATTGACTCGTCGCGATACGATGAAGGAGTCATAGATTACGGTCTAGTGGTAACAGTGGCAGCTATGAACTGGGGTCCAAGTAATACCACTATCGCTTTCCCCGGTACAGCCAAGAATGTTATCACGGTAGGGGCAACAGATAATTATAATGCTGATAAAGATATGGATAATCCTGAAAATGTTACCGATTTCAGCTCACGTGGTTG
>CAZAMQ010000121.1:0-1952 GCA_964486225.1 uncultured Thermoplasmata archaeon
TCGTCAATAAACAATGTTGTGAATTCTCCCTTAACTTTCGGAAGGGGTCTTAGCCCTCACGAATAGATAAAAAGTGAGGCTAAGCTTCCTGCTTGATCCTTGCTTTGAAAGATAAGCTTAAATCAATCGAAGACCTTTATAAATTGATAAGATGACCAAATCCAAGTTGTTGGAGAGGATAAAAGGGATCTAACACGAAGTAGAGTTGTTGAAAAACGATATCCTAAAAAAACCGGTTCATCTAAAGGGGAGATTAGAGGGTATGACGATCGAAGAAAACGATCTAGACGAAGCAAAAGGATCGGTTTTTAAGAACATTTAAAGAGTTGATATTTTGTATTTATAGTGCAAAACGAAACTTTTAGGACTAAAGTTTCGCTTTCCACATCTACTGGAATTGTACGCACTTCCATCGAGTCTCAGAACTATGAAATAGTTCTAAGTTCGTTGGAATATAAAATTCCAACACTATTTGGAATTCAGGACGAATTCCGAAACACATAGATTGAAGATACTTTTTTGCAAAAAGTTATGTCTTCAACTATAACAGACACTCACCCCTGGCTTTAATTTTTATCATCTAGAATCAAATTCTACTGTAAAGTAGTGTAAACCGTATTTCTTTACAGTAAACCTCTACCGTAAAATTTTTAACTTTACAGTAGTTTACGGTAAATCATGGACATAAACGAATTGTTATGCTTTGGTATCACTCTTAACTCGTTTACCTTCGAACATGCTTAAGCCTTCTTCTTTGGTATGGTTCTGTAATATGATGGTGAGAGGTCCATCTTGAATCTATATCTATTTTTTGTTTGAGCTGTTTGAAAGGAGGGTGGAGGATGAGATATTTGGAGGTGAGGTTAACTAAGAAGGTAGCGGAGAAATCCGTATTTCACTTGAAACATTTATAATACATCATCAACATGACCTTACCATGCCCAGGGCAGGACCATTAAGGCAGATGTTGAACGCATTGAGTGTTAGAGAGCTGCAGGCCATAAGAAGGAAGTTTTGTCCAGGAGTGATGCCTTACAGTGAACAGGACGGAAAGAACGCCTTTGTGGGATCCATAAGAGATTCCTTAAAACGCTCTATCGATAAAGGCGAGTTTTCTTACTACGAGTTCATGAAGTTCTTGAGGGATGAACTATTAGACGACACTCCAAAGCAGATAACCACCAAGATAAGGAACGTATTGAAAGATATAAAGATCTCTAAGAACGCTGGTTACAAGACCACTAAAAGTGTTAGGGAGCGTTGGATATGTTCCGAGATATATCAAGCCCTTCGATACGAATTGAAAGACACTGGTTACAAGGTAGAGATAGAGAAGAGTCTTGGTAACAGATGTACCGCAGACCTCTTTGTAAGCCATAGATCGGAGAAAAGAAATTATGTTATCGAGGTCAAGTTCGCCGGTAGTGGTGAAAGCCGAGATAGATCACCTCACCAGGTCTCCAAATACCAGGATAATGTAATCTATCTGAAAAGGACCTTTGTCGTGCTGATCGCCCAGAGAGAAAGATTCCTCCCTGAGAATAGTTACTCTGTGAAGAGAGTTATAAAAGACGTGGAGTGTAAACTAAAAACAGAAGTCATCGTGAAAGGCCCGGATGATCTGGAGTATAGGTGAGTATCAGAAGTATCAATTTTACGAGTGTGTGTTTATCAGTGGAGACGGAAAGGCTACTGAAAAAGAAAAAGAAATGGATGTAGAAACTATCTATTATTGGGAATTTAAGGATGAATTGATGAAGAGAGGAGTTATCAGAACGTGATACTTTAAGAATTTTGTTGTGTTATCTGCGAATCATTTCGTTCTCTTCATACAATTTATTCCTTCGATATCTTCTCTACCGAGGTCAGTATCCTCTGGTTCCGTGGTATCTTCATAGCGTTTTCGAGGTGATCTTCAGTTTTTAATTTTCTGTTTGTGAAGATGTACGTAT
>CAZAMQ010000122.1:0-1784 GCA_964486225.1 uncultured Thermoplasmata archaeon
TGTATAAAAGACTCGGTTTTGAAGTTGAAAGGGAGCATCCGAATCTATCTTATCAGATATAAGGATTATATTAGCTAAAGGGTATTTACCCGTCGGCCAGGGCTGTCGGTTTTACTGTAGGATATCCTTTTGGAAAAGACAAGTTTGTGAACGATCGAATACAAATATAAAGTTACACCGTGATATGGTTCATACATCGTTACCCATCAAGAATTCCCATAACGGTAAGAACTTTATCCGGTATCCCTTAACACTCCTTTCGTCTCTCAGGTCGTCTGTTACAACGACGGCTTCATCCACCTCATGCGAGCCCATGAATTTGAGCAATCCTCTGAGGTCCTTGTTCTCCACGGTCTCCTTGTACTTGCACTCCACCGCCCTTTTCTTTTCGGGTTGATAGAAGTCAAGTTCAACATCTTTCTTCCAGTAATATGTTTCACTTTCCCGTCTGAGATGCTGGAACACCGCGTTTTCAACGGTAGGGCCCAGATTCTCAACGGGATCCACAGCTCTACGTAGCCCGGTATCAACCACATAATATTTTTTTGGGTTGTAGTTGATCTCGTTCACGGAATACGAGTAGTAAGGACAGGGTTGAAAGAGATAAACTTCCACAAGACTATCTACGTACTCTCTTACTGTGTTAGCGGATATCTTGAAAGTTTTTGCCATCTTGGACAGACTGGTTATGCAGGAAATGTTCTTCACCAAGAAAGAAGCTATGCTTTCAAGGGTTTTCATGTCCCTTATATCTCTGGCCCTTCCGATATCCTTGAATATCATGTCCTCGAAATAGGTGAGTAGGTATCGTACCGCTTCATCCTGTTCGTCTTGGACCTGCGGGAAACCTCCTATCCTTAGCCACTTTTCCACCTCACTCCGGTACAGGTAAAATTCACTTTTTTTGATTGATCTACCGGAGAATTCAAGCCATTCTTTGAAATCCATAGGCCACAATTCTCTCTTGAGATACCGACCGGTCAGGCTGGCGTACGTATCTCTTTTCAAGAGTGTGGATATGGAACCCGTCAAGTATAACTTCATCCTCTCCACATCATAGATCGACTTGATCCAACGATGCCAACCCTCGACATGCTGTATCTCGTCCATGAATATGTACACCTTTTTCTTCCTTTCATGGGAATGGATCCGTCGAAACTCCTTCAGTATATTCGGGATGATGTCATCTCCAAGAAAGGAAGGATGATCCAATTCAACGTACAGGATGTTGTCCGGTGAGATGCCATCTTCTATCAACTTCTGTATGCACTGATAGAACAGGGTGGTTTTTCCAGTCCTCCTGGGTCCCGTCAGTATGGAGATGATGTCATGGTCACGTTCGTCGAAGAGTCCACTCACTTTTTCTTCTCTGGGTTTTCCTATCAACCTATCAGGTACTTCTCCGTCTTCCCACCATGGGTTCATGACGTACAACAATTCTTCCATATATCACAAATAAGCAGGCTGAGTATATATAACTATTCATCGTATTGCACGATTTTGCCAATGTTCGTTCATCATATTGCAATATATTCGGTATCTCCGACATGTTGATTCACCGTTTTTGTGATTATATCATCTTCGTTAATAATTGCTTCATATCTTCAATGGCTAACCGTTTTACTTCATCTGCGTCTTTGCGAACAGACGAATAGTGATATTTTTAGTGTATTCCGGTAGGTCGTATTTTCCTAAGTTTGAACATCTCCTTCCGTGCAGAGATCCTACCTATATCAATAATCGTCAAGGGTGGTCGTTTTGGATGGCAGGAGTGGGATCAACTC
>CAZAMQ010000123.1:0-1668 GCA_964486225.1 uncultured Thermoplasmata archaeon
CTTTCGTATCACCCTTAACATATCTGGTGGATTCCTTCCATGCGAGCATAGGAGGCAACAACGTTCTTCACACGGCCATTGGGCTTTTGGCACTGCTGCTGTTCAGCACCGTGTTCTTTCTACTCTCCGTCAAGATACATCAACGCAACATGGTAAAAGGACTGTGAATGCTCAAAGATTTGTCATCGTTCAGTATATTCAAAACCATCGATGTGGTCCGCCTTTGCCATGCAAGCATTGAGTCCGGAAGTCGAATGTAATCATACATTTGTTCATAGTAATGTATAAATATTGGTTATACTTTTGTATTACTTAATGATAGAATTGGAAATGAACGTAGGGGCAAAGGGGCAGGTTGTCATCCCTTCAGTCTTCAGAAAGAATTTCAACATAAAATCTGGAGATAAGGTGATATTCGAATCGAACGGAGATAGATTGATACTCCGAAGAGCTGAAAAGGGTACTGTAAAGACACTCGAAAAGATAGCAGAGCGAGCTGGAGACGTGAAGGTCGATTCTGACAGGGATTATGAGGAAAGGATGAAGGAGAGGTTGGGATGAAGTATCTGGACTCCAATGTGCTTATATATGCGGCTCTGGACAAGCAAAAAAAAGGCAAATGGTGCAGATCTCTTTTAAAAAAAATAGAGGATGGAGAAGAAAGTGCGGGAACTTCATATCTGACCTACGACGAAGTTCTTTGGAAAATAGATAAGGTCCTATCGCGGGAAGATGCGTTGGAGGCTGTGGAGGCTATACTTACTATGCCGAATCTTAGATTTTTTGATGTCGACGTCGAGGTCATATGGAAGGCCCATGAATTGATATCCCAAGAGGGATTTGATCCCAGAGATGCTATACATCTCAGTACTGCTTTGAACCATGGCATATATACCATCGTATCCGAGGATAGTGATTTCGACGATGTATCCGAGATAGATAGGGAATGGCTAAGGGCAGTAGGAACTGGGCGATAAAGAAGCCAGCACAGCAGAACGTGTTGGGATTCCTTTCCGTTTACCGGGACATCTTTTTCGTTCCGAAAGAGTTGTTAATATTGCTTTGAAGGGCAGTCATCGTGAACCTGTGGGTTTTGAACACGCACATCTACCAAGTTATTTCAAAACCTTCTTTTTTACCTCTGAACCAGGCATCAGCATCAACTCGTCCATCTCTTCTTCTCACTGCTTTATGCGCACGGTCATGTTATCATACCTTCTTGAAGAGTATTTATCATCTTGTACAGACAGGCTATAATAGTTTTCATCGTGTTGCAAATTATCCTATATCTCCGATATGTTGATCTACCGTTTTTGCTACCATATCTTCGAAGCTGAAGATTCTAATTCATTTTGTGTATGGTTCTCTCAAATATTGTTTTAGTCTGAAGAACGTAAAAAACATCTCATCATTAGAACCGGTCAAGTTCCTTCAACAATCTTGAAAATATCTCTGGAGACAGCCTAAATCCCTTGGATATCAATTTATCTAGAAGGTCTTTTGTCTCTGCTTTGGATAATATATCTGTTCGGAACCCCTTCAGCAGCACGTAGATAGTGCCCCGCACCCGGAATCCTAAGGCTGAACCAACGCTTCTACCCGATGCATCATCTATCAAAAGCAGGGGATCTTCATATTTTTCGGCCAGCATCAGAACAGCTATCTCAC
>CAZAMQ010000124.1:0-1649 GCA_964486225.1 uncultured Thermoplasmata archaeon
CATAGTCATTATGATTTTAATAGTTTCGATATTAGTAGTGATCATAGCCGTAATAGTAAAAAATATAAAACGGAAAAAAGGTGAATAGGATGAAAGGAGCTAAGGCAATAGTGGTGGCATCAGTATTTCTGATGTTGATGAGTGTGATAAGTTCAGGTGCGACGGCCTATGTCGAAGACACCAATGAGTTGGAAATAATGGAAGGTACTGAGAGGGGATATGAAACATCGATACATAGCTTGAACATATATGTCGAGGGACGTGAAAGAGAGGTGCAACCACCTGTTCCTGTTGAAACTTCGATGTGGGATGCGATATCTACCAGAAACCTTGTTACTATATTATATATTATCCTCATTGCATTATTGTTCTTTTTACTCAAAGACGATATAAAGGAGTATGGAAAGGGCAGAGGTAAAAAGAAAATCGTTTTTGATATAATCGGAATCGCACTGATAACACTGTTTGTAATAATTTCGATGATTTTTTTGACCGTACGATTGGAAAGACAGGAATCTTTATTGTTTATTCATTCACAGTATATCCTCTTTCTACCCGTTATTTTTATTTTGTATCGCCATATCTCCTCCGCATTTAAAAGGTACAGACTTAATAAAAATGGAAAAAAAACGTTTAAAAAATTGATGTCAATATCCATGGTGATTTTGATAGTTATTACATCCTCTCTTGTAACTATGGAATACATATCCACACCTTATGCAAGTAAACGATACGTGATCACTTTGGAACGAAATGAAACCGGCAATATAGAGTTGATCATCCCCAATCTACAAGATGGTGATGAATATTTACCATTAGGATATTACAAGATCGTAGAAGGTGAAGGCTCAATACAAAGTTACATGGATGGAGAGTATATTATTATTACAACAGATTCTCTTTTAATCCGTATTGAATTCTTCGAAGAGGATAAGATGTTCGAGGATTATAGAAGCGATTTACGTTTTCCGGAAGAAAAGATAAGATATCATGAACGCCTGGATTATTTGAATATATCATATTTTTCTGAGCAAAATGCAGAGGCTTTTTTAACCGTCGATTGGACGAGTAGTTATCGTGGGAAAATAAGAGCGTTTTCACAAACCGCTGTTAGAGGACATGGTTGGGTTGACAATCAATCAGAGAACATAAGAATTTATGAATGGTATACAATGTTGGATTAACTACATTGAATTATGAAGACTTCTAACCGTCGAAACTTCTAACCGTCGAATAATCAATGTTTATAGTTTTAATATTTTCGTACCTTTGAACAAAACGGTTGATCGTCGAACTATGACTAATCTTTTTAACTAGGATGGAGCACAATACTTTGTATCCTACAACATCGGATATTACCGAAGGAATGTCAGATCATCGGTATAGCAGTCCCGGGTATCAGTCTATATCGTATGGTCGGGTGACCTCTTCAAATTAAAGGTACCTGAAAGTCCCTGGCGGATTGATTTTACGGACTGTTCGTCCCATGCAGACCTTATAATCTATAAGAAATTATTAAATAATAGCAAGTAATTAGGTATCTTTATTATATCGGTGATAAAGATGACCCGTGAATATAAAAAAAATCCCCTCCTGTTCGTTATCCCCGTAGTACTCATACTGTTACTCAGCGTGGTTACCCCGGGTCT
>CAZAMQ010000125.1:0-1637 GCA_964486225.1 uncultured Thermoplasmata archaeon
CGAATAACCTGTAAGGTAGTTCACCGTATCCCTTCCAGCAAGGATTCAAAATCTTCCGGAACATACAGGTTCCAGTGATCAACATATTTTGAAGGTTTATTTTGTACCAGATAACGTTTGTTTTTATTTATCCGATCTTTGATGGGCGCCAGATCCTCCTCGGAAATATGTCCGTAATAAGGGGAATCATCGATAAGTAATGAAAGGATGTAACCAACTGCTCGATCGAGGATATCTTTATCGTAAACATCCAGGATCTTGATAACACCTCCGATATCCACACCCCCCAAACCTTGTAAACTTTTGATGACTTCCTCGTAACCGCCGCACAACTCAAATCTATCGATACAATCTACCAATGTACGGGACGGAGATGAAAGAAGGATAGTGTTATCTTTTCTGGTCATACGGTTGACCTCCGTTTCAACGTCGTCCACTTGCCTTGTTACAGGTACATATTTTAAATCTTCAAAAACAAAGGGTTGAAAATAAGAATTTCTAGTCACCGCAACATGAACGGAATTGAATTCTGAGTAAGCAGTCCCATAAAGTTCCAACGCAGTATGGAATCCCAGGTAATAATCTGACTTTATCTTGGATGCGACGAGGTAGCGGTCCGTTTCTTTTTCATACGGATCGAAAACGTTTTTTGCAGCGTACAAACCTTGCCTGATCCTCACCAGTTTTCCCTGGGAAAGAAGGCGTGTGATGAACTTGGTATAGAGGTACTTGTAATTCACATCTAATCTTTCATGAGCAAACTCTTTTAGGTCGGAAACATCCAGAACTCCTCTTTCCATCGAATACTTGTACAATTCTTGGGTGATCTTCATCCATGTACCTCTCCATTAACATTTTGCATTAGCAGTATACCCTATAATGGTATATAATCGTTGCGGTAATTGAACAAAACTCTTTTACATTTTCACTTGAATAACTCTTAAAATTCCACATACCCCACTCTATCCCACAAGTCCTATCCTCACAGCCATCTTAAGCTCGGTCCAAACCCGCAGTAACTTAGAGCATTTAGCCCGTCGAACACAACAGTATCAACTCACTCCATTATAAATACGTTACCAAAATAAGTTTCACTCACAAACCTACACAGTGGTAGTTGGTAATTCGACTTTCATGTTCAAAAGTTCTTCAACAGAGAATTGGTTCTTTATATTAAGTATCTCTATACCAACAACCCTGCCGTTTTTATCATAATCTAAAACAACACCAGGAGACGTTTCTTCACTCTCTATAATATCTTCCTCGGACAATCTGAAGTAGAGCGCGTTGCTTTCCATATCCACTTTTACTCTCATTTTTCGACCTCCATTCTTAGACGTCTATCATAATACATCGTAACTATAGTATAAGGTTTTTCTTATCCAAGAACAACGACTCTCAAATATTTCCCTTCGATCTCCCGAATAGCATGCCAGAGGTCCTCTTCACCTTCTCTCCTCTCATCGGGAGACAATACCACATCTTCGATCAATTCCTTGGAAAATCCCCTTTCAACTAGCATATCTTCAGCGTGTTTAGTGTATATGATATCTTTTTTCATTGTAATCAACCATTTTTTTGTTCGGGGCTGTACTTAGGCATTGTATCAATTTTGAAACACTTATTGTACTATTTAC